>JAQUXV010000155.1 GCA_028692205.1 Eubacteriales bacterium | reverse complement strand
GGATTTATTACCAGCGGCACTTCTTTGATTATCCCATCAGCCTGAAATGGGCAACGCTGAAAACCATGGGGTTTGGAACCACCATGCAGGTGGGGTTCAGCTATCTGTATTCGGTGTTTCACAAGCTGCCGGAAACATCGCTGGAAAACTTCTATATCAACAGCTTTGGACGTAAACTGTACAGCATGTTTTTTGAGGGATATACCGAGAAGCTGTGGGGCCGTCACCCGCGGGAGATTTCCGCCGAATGGGGCGCGCAGCGTACCAAAGGGCTTTCCATTCACGGCATTCTCAAGGACATGTTTTCCAAACTGTTTATGAGCAAGGCGGCGCGGCAAAAGAAAGTGCAGACGTCGCTGATTGAGGAATTCCGCTACCCCAAGTTCGGCCCCGGCCAACTGTGGGAAACGGTTGCCGACGATGTTCGCAAGGCAGGCGGCAATGTGCTCATGAATTGCGATGTCACCGGCGTGGAAACAGAAAACGACAGGGTAACAGCTGTAACATATCGGGAGAACGGGGAAGAAAAACGGTTGGAAGGCGACGCGTTCTTCTCCTCGATGCCGATTAAGGATTTGGTAGCCGCGATGCCGACGGCGCCTGCCGAGGTGCAAAAGGTTGCAGATGGATTGCCGTACCGTGATTTTGTCACCGTGGGGCTTCTGGTAAACCGCCTGAACCTGCAAAACCAGACGCACCTGAAAACGCTGGGCAACATTGTGCCGGATTGCTGGATTTACGTTCAGGATACCAATGTGAAACTGGGCCGAATCCAGATATTCAACAACTGGTCGCCCTATATGGTGAAGGATCCCGAACATACGGTTTGGATCGGGCTGGAGTACTTCTGCACCGAGGGGGACGATTTCTGGAACATGGCCGAAACGGACTGTGCGAATTTCGCCACGGACGAGTTGATTACCATGGGCGTGATCAACAGCCGGGACGAGGTGCTGGACTTCCATCGTGAACGCGTGCAGAAGGCCTATCCTGCGTACTTTGATACCTACGACCATATCGATCGTGTGGTCGATTATCTGAATGGCTTTGAAAACCTCTATTGCGTAGGCCGGAACGGCCAGCACCGCTATAACAACATGGACCATTCCATGGCAACCAGCTTTGAAGCCGTACACAATTTAGCGGAAGGTATCTCAACAAAGGACAACATCTGGAACGTGAATACGGAGAAAGCCTATCACGAGGAGAAAGCAAACGGATAGGATGCTCTGACAGCGGCGCGTGCTTCAAACGAAGCTGGCAGAAAAAAGCGGTTATAGGAATAGGGAACGTTCTTCGTTCAACTAAAGCAAAGCCGGGCGCATTGTATGCGCCCGGCTTTGATAACGCCGTAAAAGATAAAGTGCTTTATCAGGCTTTGTTCTTTTTGTTTTCCACTTCGGCCAGCCCTTCACCAACGGGGATGTACAGCCGCCCGCACGCAGGGCACTTCAGGCCGTCCAGCCTTTTGCCACAGGTGCACACGAACCCGTGCTGCTCCGCAGGCACGCCGAGCATCAAAGCATGATCGGGAACGTTGTCAACCACCACCGCGCCCGCGCCGATCATGGCGTTTTTGCCGATGGTGTGGCCGCATACGATGGTGGCGTTTGCGCCGATGCTGGCGCCTTCCAGCACGTGTGTGGCGATAAAATGTTCATGGCCTTTGGGATAGCGCGCCCGGGGGGTCAGGTCGTTGGTAAAAACGCAGCTTGGGCCGCAAAAAACGCCGTTGCCAAGCGTTACGCCGCTGTAAACGCTTACGTTGTTTTGAATTTTACATTCGTCACCGATAACCGCTCCCTGCCCGACATAAACATTTTGGCCCAAGACGCAGTTTTTGCCAATGCGCGCTCCGCTCTGCACATGCGTGAAATGCCACACGCGGGTGCCTTCGCCAATCTGCGCGCCCTCGTCGATTACGGCGGTGGAATGGATGTTCATTTGCCGAACCTCCCGATAAAGTCGGTTGTGGCGCAATTGTCCAGCGGCAGCTTAACCGGCTGGTGGGTCGCCGCGCTTCGGTAAATTGCCAATACAATTTCCAACGCCCGCAGGCCCGCCTCGCCGCTTACATAGGGAGGACGATTATCCAGAATCGCGCGGGCCATATCCGCGTAAAGCGGCGTATGGCCAAAACCATAAATGTTGGGCGGGTTTTCGCCAAACTCCATCTTGATGGTCGCCGGGTCGCCGCGACCGTCGCGGAAATCCCACTCCTCGATGATGTTCACGCTCTTGCCGCCCGCTTTGACGGTTCCGTTTTCCCCAAACAGGTAAAGCGTTTCCTCCAGATTGTGCGGGTATACGTTGGTTGTACCCTCCACAAGCCCGTAGGAACCGTTGCGGAAGCGGATCAGCGCCATGCCGAGGTCCTCGGCTTCGATATAATCGTGCTCAAGGTTATCAGTGTAGGCGAACACCTCGTCCACCTCGTCGCCCATCATCCAGCGAAGCAGGTCGATATTATGGATGCACTGGTTCATCAGCGCACCGCCGTCCTGTGTCCATGTGCCGCGCCAGGGGGCCTGTTCGTAATAGTCTTTTCCGCGGTTCCAGCGAATATGCGCGGTGCCGTGCAGCATCCGCCCGAAGCGCTGTTCTTCCACGGCGGTGCGAATTTTCTGAATCGATTTGTTAAAACGGTTCTGGTGACAGGCGCACAGCTTGACGTTGGCCGCCGATGCGGCCGTAATCAGCTTACGGCCGTCGGCCATACTCAATGCAAGCGGCTTTTCGATGATGATGTTGGCTCCGGCGGCAATACAATCCAAACCAATGGCGGCGTGTTCGCCGCTTTCCGTGGCAACGGCCACCAACTGGGGCTGCACCTCGGCAAGCATGGTCTGGTAATCCGTATAGTGCTTGATACCGGCTCTAACGTCCTTTGGAACTTGCCGGAGCACCGCTTCCATGCGTTCGGGCATCAAATCGCATACGGCGCAAAATTCCAGCGTGTCTTTGTTATACAGCGCGGCCGCAACGTGGTTGGGCGCAATACGTCCGCATCCGATCAGCGCATAGCGCAGTCGCTGGGTCATTCGATAGGGACCCCCTTATAAAAGCCTTATGTTTTCGCGATTCATCACGTTTTTCATAGCGTTCTTCGTATCGAAGATCAATGGCGCATATTCCGCTACAAAATTGTAATCAATCGTTGTGTGGGCAGTGGTGATGACAACCAGATCGCTCTCCGACAGAAGATCGGCTGTCAGTTCCGGCAGGCTGTCGTGTGTTTTTCCCTCAAATTTATACTGGGGGACGTAGGGATCGTAATACGCTACGTCGGCACCGCCGGCTTTCAGGCACTCGATTACGCGCAGCGCGGGGCTCTCGCGATAATCGTCGATATCCTGCTTATACGCAACGCCCAGCACCAGCAATTTCGAGCCGTTAAGGGCCTTCTTCTGCTCATTGAGCGCGCGCATGGCGCGTTGGCAGCAGTATTCCGGCATCCGGTCGTTGATAATCATGCTGGACTCAATCATCGAGGTGTGAAAGCCGTATTCACGCGCTTTCCAGCTCAGGTAATAGGGATCCAGCGGGATGCAGTGACCGCCGAGCCCGGGGCCGGGATAAAACGCCTGAAAGCCGTACGGCTTGCTCTTGGCGGCGTCGATCACTTCCCAGATGTTGATGTTCATACGGTCGCAGAGCATGGCCAGTTCGTTGATAAGGCCGATATTGACGTTGCGGTAAGTATTCTCAAGAATCTTTTCCATTTCGGCAACGGCGGGGGAAGACACGCGATGCACGGGCGCTTCCAGCACGGCTTCGTAGAGCGTAGCGGCAATATCGGTGCATTCGGGGGTCATGCCGCCAACAACTTTGGGCGTGTTGCGGGTTTTATAAAACGCGTTGCCCGGATCCACGCGCTCAGGCGAAAAGGCAAGATAAAAATCAACGCCGCACTGCAGGCCGCTTTGTTCAAGGATGGGGCGTAAGAGCTCTTCGGTGGTGCCGGGGTAAGTGGTGGATTCCAGCACGATCAGCATATCTTTATGCATGTAGGGGGTAATGCTCTCGGCGGAAGCGCGCACATAGCTGATGTCCGGCTGCTGGTGCTCGTCCAGCGGCGTGGGAACGGCAATGCAAACGCAATCGCAGCTTGCGACGGCGGCAAAATCGGTGGTGGCTTTCAAATGTCCGCTTTTCACAATCTCTTCCAGATCGTGGTTCACCACGTCGCCAATATAGTTATGGCCCTGATTAACCATTTCAACTTTTTGTTCCTGCACATCGAAACCGATGACATAAAAACCCGCCTTGGCCTTTTCCACTGCAAGTGGCAAGCCGACATAGCCAAGTCCCACAACGCCGAGGGTTACGGTACGATCCTTGATCTTCTGTTTGAGCGCTGACATCAACATTCTCCTTTGCCTTCATGCCGGTTTATCCCGGACATGTTAAGGTATAATCATCGCAATGCCAATCAATATATTACCATAGATATCGAACCAATATATCATACTTCAAGAATGAGAAAGATGTCAATGTTTCCAATGAAATCAACCGCTTTCAGGCTTTTAACGGCAGAAAGCCCGAACCGGCCGCGGCAGTCCGCCGATTGCAGGGAAAACGGGACCCGCAGGAGATAGGCTGATTTGAAATAAGTTTACAGGTATGGCGAAACGGCGCTGGAGAAAACCGTGGTGTCGCAAAGGAAACGACGACACAGCTGCCGGGCCTGCGGCGGGGGGGCGAAAACCCGCGAAAAACCTTACGCCATATGGACTCTATAGCTGCTGTATGCCTTGACATATCAGGGTTTCCCATGGTATGCTACAAGCGCTGCGGCTTGAAGTGCAAAGCCGCATCTACTATAAGGAGGCGACAGGAATGGCGGACAATGCAGAGCAATTGGGACTGATTGCCTTACGAATAAAAGACCTGCGTGATATTGCGGGATTGACGCCCGAACAGGTAGCGGAAAAAACCGGTATCGGGCTGGAAGAATATCTGGCGTACGAAACGGGCACGCGTGATTTTAGTTTTTCGCATTTGTTCAACATTGCCGAGGCGCTTGGCGTGGACATCAGCGATCTGCTGACCGGTGAAAGCCCCAAACTGCACGGCTATATCCTCACCCGTGCGGGGCAGGGACTGAGATTTAACCGCCGGGAGCAATACGAGTACCATCATCTGGCATACAATTTCCGCAATAAGCTGGCGGAACCGTTTATCGTTACCGTGAGTGTGGATAAGCCCGGCGCCGAAAAGCAGGCGCACAGCCATGAGGGACAGGAATTTGATTATGTGCTGGACGGCCAGCTGAAGATTATTCTGGGGGGCAACGAGATGTATTTGAAGGCTGGCGACAGCATCTATTACGACAGTTCCCTTCCCCATGTGATGTACGCGCTGGAGGGCGATTGCCGCTTCATTGCCGTCGTCGTGAAGGAAGGAGCAAAAGCATGATGAAACCGCCCTATCTCGACTATCTCGATTGCCCTGTGCAATATGCGACCTATGATGACTTCAACAAACGTTTCCGCATCAAGCGGCCCGCGAGCTTCAATTTTGCCTACGATGTGGCCGACCGCATCGCGTTGGAGGAGCCGGACCGCACCGCCGTCCTGTGGACGGATGAAACGGGCGCTTGCATCCGTTATACTTTTGGTATGCTCAAAGAAGAGAGCGATCGCGCCGCCAACCTGTTTTCTTCACTGGGCATCGGCAAAGGCGATAAGGTATTGCTGATCCTTCGGCGACATTTGCAATTCTGGCCGATCATCATGGCGCTGCACAAGATTGGCGCGGTCGCCGTTCCGGCCACGCATCTGCTGACCGAGAAGGACATCCTATACCGTGTCAATGCCGCGGGTATCAATGCGGCGATCATCAGCCACAAGGATGAGAGCGTGCTCGAAGCGGCGGAGAAGGCGCTTGCCGAATGCCCCACGCTGAAAACGCTCCTGCTGCTGAAAGGCGAACGCGGGAACTTCCACAGCTACGAAAAGGAAATGCCGCTTGCTTCCGTCGAATGGCACAAGCCGGAAGGCGACGCGTACCCCCAAAACCACGACCCGATGCTCTTATACTTCACCAGCGGCACCACCGGCATGCCCAAAATGGTTACGCACGACTTTTATTATCCGTTGGGGCACATTGTTACAAGCCTGTTTTGGCAGCAGTGCATTGACGGCGGTCTGCATTTCACGATCAGCGAAACCGGCTGGGCCAAGAGCGTTTGGGGAAAGCTGTACGGCCAGTGGCTTACGGGCAGCGCGGTGTTCGTATACGATTTCGAACGCTTTATCCCCAAGGACGTTCTGAAACAGATGAGCGATCATCATGTTACCTCTTTCTGCGCGCCGCCTACCATGTACCGCTACATTCTGCAGGAAAACTTCGCCGGGTACGATCTGAGCGCGCTGAAGCACTGCGCCGTGGCGGGCGAACCGCTGAACCCGGATATGGCCGCCGAATGGGTGAAACGTACGGGTATCCCGCTGCTGGAAGCGTTTGGGCAGACGGAGCTGGTGGTAACGCTTGCGACGTTCCCGTTTATGAAGGTGTGCC
>JAQUXV010000154.1 GCA_028692205.1 Eubacteriales bacterium | reverse complement strand
TCCCGCTTGCCCGTAAGCTGTTTCAAGGATTGCATCGGTTAATCCCGGCGCAAAGAACGCTAATGGCATGCGTGAGGCAGGGTTTCCTGCTTGCCCGTAAGCTGTTTCAGGGATGGCATTGTGCCAAACCTGGTACAAAGAATGCTTACAGCATTCAAAGAGCAGATTATTCGTTTGTTCAAGCAATGTCGAGGTTGGAAGCGACCCAAATCCGGCCCTGATAGGTCGTCAGCACAGGCTGGTCGCTTACCGATTAAATCTCCCACAGACGCTTCATGGCGGCGAAGGCGCGCACATAGGCGGCGAAGCCGTCGCCCGATGCCAGCTCGTTGTCCAGCACCGTTTCCAGCTCGGCTTCAGCGGAGGCGCGCAGGCGGATGTTGTGCGGATTCGGGTTCCGCTCAAAGGCACGGCCCAGCAGCTTTTCACCTGCCTGCGGGAAGGCGGAATAAAACGCGGTCAGATAATGCTTCAAAAGCGAAGGTTGTTCATCCGGCGCGGCGGAGGCCCCCGACGGGACGCCGCCGTTGCCCTGTACGCTGCTGCGCAGGCGCGTCTCGTCGGCCAGCAACCCGCGGGCGACCTCCTGCTTGGGGTGGCGGCTTTGCACCAGCACCAGCTCCTGCACGGGGTTGTCTTTGGCAAGGCCGGAAAGCGCCAGCTTCAGCAGCTTGGAGAGGGCGCTGCGATCGAACACCTTCAAAAACTGGCCGCCGTTGCCCGCAATGCAAATTTCCATGCGGGGGCTTAGGAGGGGCCGCGTACCGGCATCCCTGCCGCAACGGTCCAGCAGCTCGCCGCACAGGCGGAACAGAAAACCGAAGTTCAGCAACAGCAGGCTTTCCAGCAGGCTCACACGCCCTTCGCCGCGCGCGGCGGCCATCATGTCGGCTACGCCGTCGCCGTAGCGGGCAAAAAAAGCGTCCAGCAGGAAAACGTTCTTCTGCCGGGCCCGCAGGGATTGCAGACTCTCGGCAAACGCGCGCGACAACTCGCCGACCAGCGCGCGCAGGCTGCTTTCCGCGGTGGCGAAATCGGCCTCGAACTCGGCGCGCCTGCGCGCGGAAAGTGAATCGAACAAAATCTGGCGGCAGCCCAGCAGCAGCGAGGCTTCGGCCGCGGGCTCCGGCTCGCCGCCCAGCCACACGCTCAGGTCGGTGGTGCCGCCGCCCACATCCATGGTCAAAAAACCGTTGCGGGCGTTCACTTCGTTGCGGTGGAGGAAAAAGAGACCGTCGCAAAGGTTCTCTCTTGCAAACAGCACAGCGGGCACAGACGGGTTGAGCGGCATGCCCGTATCGGCGGCGACCTCTTTGGCCAGCGCGCGCACCATTTCCAGATAGGCTTCCTGCCGGTACAGGGGCATGGCGTTGGGCATGGACACGCGCCAGCTGATGGAGGGCGAACCCGCCAGCCTGGCCACCAGCGAGGCCATCAGCATCGTCTGTTTCAAGAACAGCCGCAGGCAGCGCACCACATAGGGCTCCTCGCTCCATTTCAGATCGTAATACAGCGAGTTGGGATCCTTCCGCAGCAGCTCGCTTAAGCCCGGCGCAAAGTAAATATGTCCGTCCAGCAAAGGCGAAACCCATTTTTGCTCGTCGCTGCCGAACATATCCATCACGCTTACAAAGGTGGAGGGGCGCTGCTCGTCCACAAAGCACCGGTAGGGCAACAGCTCGTCCGCCAGCAGGGAATCGTCGCTTTCGCGGGCGCGCAGCAGGGTTTTCAGCAGCTCCGGCGGCAGCGCCGCAGGATGCAGCTGCTCGCCCTGCCGCATCATCACCGTGGTGGCGTTGGAGCCAAAGTCAATGGCGACGGCGGCCGGGCTTTCCCGCTTGAGCAGCAGGGGAATTTCGTGGTTGGGCAGCGCGCCGAGGCTCAGCTTGCCGCGCATCAGCGCCACATACAGGGGCCAGCGTGTCAGCCGCGCAGTCTGCCAGCGGTGCTCCGCCTTTGCGCCGTGCTCGTCGGTTATCGCCGCGCTGCGGGGAGCGCCCGCTTCCCAGCCGGTTTGCGCGGGAACCAGCACATCGAACATGCCCGGCTGCTGGGCCAGCACGTAGTAGGCCGTCCACTGGCCGGGGGCCAGCCGCGCCGCGGGCCAGCAGCGCACGGTGGGCAGCGTGTCGGCGGAAACGGTAATCGCCGCGCCGCGCTCGTACGCCTTGCCAACGGTATATTCGCAGGTCAGGTCGATCCGGTTTCGGGAGGCGGCGCTCTGCGCCCGCACCTCGCGGGTCAGCCGCAGCCGGGCGCGAATCTTCCGGCCCGAGTCCTCTTCGAAGGCTTCAAAGGAAAACGCGTCCGCGGGCAGCGCCGGACGGCCGTCCGTGTCCGGCCCGGTTTCGTTTACCAGCCACAGGGCGAGCGCCGGGCCGATGGGCGGCACGGCGTACAGCCCTTCCGCGCCGCGTACGGCGCAGCGCTTGGTAAGCACCGGGTCGCCGAACGGCGCGCTCCCTTCGCACAGGAGCAGGCAATCCGAAAAAGCGCCGTTCAGCGTATCCAGATCGGCAAGGCCTACCAGTTCTTCCACAAGGCCCGCGAGCGTTGCGGGCGGATCCCGCAGCGGCAGTTGCAGCGCAAGCGCGCGTTCGCCTGAATCGTGAAAAGCGGAAAGCTTGCCGCTCCACCGGCGCAGCAGCTCGATCACCCGGCGGCTGGCGCGGCTGTCCGCGCCGGAAAAGCCGGTGAGGTGGTTGGCCATTTCCAGAAAACGTTTGGCGACAAAACGGTTCCAGTCCCCGTCAAACTGCAGCGGAAGTGAAATCTCCGCCCACAGGCGGCGAAGGGTAGCCAGTTCCTCGGGGGTGTTCACCGGCTCCAGCAGGTAGCGCGGGGACGCGATGGCGAAGGGCTTGCCCTCAAACGCGTAGGTGGTTACGCCCATCCCGGCGAACTCGTCGGCGACGGACGCGTTTTCGGGCACCAGCCATTTGAGCAGCGTGTTTTTATTAAGCACGGAGAAGGACAGCGGATGATCCTCGCGCGTCAGTGTGGGCAGGGCGCTGTGCTCCAGCAGGCCGTATACCGCCAGCGCGCGGATGTATAGCTCCGTTTCCGCTTCCGGGTCGCGAGCTTCCAACCGCTCCCGCCAGGAGACGCGCGGCGTTTGCAGATCGGCGATGTAGCGGTCGATCAGCCCGCTTAAGCTGGCGTCCACGGCGTACAGCGGGCTGCCCAACTCGGGGCGCTCGCCCAACGCCTGCAGGTAGCGCAGGTGCTGCAGCAGCCGCGCGCGGTCGGCCTCGTTCAGGAAGGCGCAGGGGTCCTCAAAGCGTTTGCGCGTACGGTTGTACCAGCGCACGCATTCCGGCAGCAGCGCCGAAAGATCGCCGGGGTTGGCGGCGGGCGAAATGGCCACTGTGGGCGAAAGCATGCCCAGAGGCTTGCGCTCCGGCACGCCGTCCCGCTCCGTGGAGAGCAGAAAAAGCCGCAAGCCGAAGGCCGCGCGGTCGGCGGGCAGCGCCGCGCGCACGCCCTGCAAAAAAGGGCCGCCCGCGCCCGCCAGCATATCCTCGCAGGTCAGTTCGGGCCAGGTGCCGTCTTTGGTCCACCCGTCCCACAACAACAGCAGGGCCAGCAGGGCGCGCCAGTCCACCATTTCCTGATGGCGCATGGCCTCCTCGTGGGGCAGGCGCATCAGGCGGCGTAGCTGCGCCTCGCCCGCCAGCACATCCGGGATGGCGTAGCCCACGTCCTCGCCCGAAGTGTTCATGTTTTGGGCGAAGCTTTCCAGCCACTCGTAGGGCTTCTGGTTGCCGTCGCTCACCACGCCCGCCCGGCCGTGGTAGCCCGTATGGAACCCCTCGCCCATGGAGGGCAGCAGGGTGAGGTAGGATGTTTTTTTATCCTGCTCGGCTTTGCGCAGGTCCGGCCGTTTCCGCTTCATGCTTCCTCCTCCTCCAGCACCGCCGCGAGCAGCGCCGCCGTAAAGCTCGCAAACGCGGCCTTCGGGCCCTCGCCCGCGCGGTTTCCGCCGCCCAGCCCCGCCACGGCCCGCGCCGCGTCCACCCGGTCGGGCACGCGTTGGGCCACGATATGGTCAAGGCCGTTCCACAGCGCGCGGCGAAGCTTCTGCCCATCGTCGCCCGTTTCCGCGCCCGTGCCGTACAATAGCAGCAGCTCGTGCATGGCGTTGATCGCGTCGGGGTCGAAAAGCCCGTTGTGGGAGGCGTCGTCATCCGGCAGGGTGGTGGGAACGTCGCCCACATGCTTTTCCACCGCGTGTACGATGTCCGCCTCCACCAGCGCGGCGCGGTCCTCCATGCCGGCCAGCGCGCGCGCCATGGCCTCGCGGCGGCTCTGCTCCTGCCGGAGGGTTTTGGGGTCGGTTAAATGCCGGTCCTCCCCCTCCATCAAAGCGATGTGCTCGCTAAGCTCCTCAAGCGCCGTGCGCTGGGCTTCCACCCGCTGCGTGCGCAGGGTTTTTTCGGTTTGCAGGGCGGTTAAAAACGCGTATCCGCCCGCGACCGGCAATAGCTCGTTGAGCTGTGTTTTCAGCTGGCGGTATTCGGTTTTTGCGCCTTCCGCCTCGTCGCCCTCTATCTGCCCGGCCTCGCAGCGCAGGCACTCCGCCTGCGCGTCCACCAGCTTGTGATAAACCTCGTACAGCTCCCGCGACTTGGTTTCGATCTCCCGTTCCGGCCGCAGGGTGGGCGGCAGCGTACGAAGCACCTGCCACACCCAGTTGGTGTAGAAGGCCATGAGGCGGTACAGCGAATCGATCAGCTTTTCCAGCTCGGCCCGTTGCGCCGCGCCGAAACGCCGCGCGCCGTGAAAATACGCCGTCCAGTAGTTCACCGTGCGGGACAGGCGGGGATCGTCGTTGCGGATGCAGGCGCGGAGCGTGGGGTAGCACTCGGCAAAGAATAGCGACGACGCCTTGAGGAACCCGCCGAACGCGGTGCGGTACAGCGCGGCTTCCTCGTCGAAACACTCCCAGGAAACATCGTGGGAATGCCATTGATAATAATAGCAGTCCATGTTGTGCGCGTCCGCGCCCCGGAACCCCGTGCGGAAAAACCTGGCGGTACAGCGCGCGGCCAGCCATTCCAGCAGGTGCGCGTCGTTCTCCTGGCTTTGCGAGCCGGTGGAGTAAATGCGCGTGGTTACAAACGCTTCCTGCGGCAGGCCCAGCAGGTACAGCGCATCGTACAGGCCGCGGGTATCCGCCTCGCTGGAGCGGATCATCCCTTCCATACCGTAATACTGCAGGGCGGTACGCGCCTTATCCAGAAACGCGGAGGACTTGACCACGATTTCCAGCGTCTCGTCCACGGCGGCGGGCGGCACGTCGTAATAGGGCAGCATCAGCACCGAGGAGAGGATGAACCGGTCGGCATCCCGGCTGAAGCGGTTGCGAAGGTAGCGCGAAATGCTGGGGATGCCGCTGGCGCCCGTGCCGCCGAAAATGGAGCCCAGCAGCATCACCTTCACGGTTTCGCCCGCGTCCAGCTCCCGCTGTATCTGCTTCAGGGTTTCCACCATCTCGTCCGGCTGGCCCTGCTCGGCCAGCTCGCCCAAATGGTCCAGCAACTCGGCGAAGAACAGCACGCCCAGATCGGGGTGACCGCGAAAACCCTCGCTGTATTCCAGGTTGGCTTCGGTTGGGGTGAAAAGGCTGTCGGACAGCAGACGGTCCCGGCGGTGGTTGAGCGTCATATCCTCGATGGAGGAAGCGCGCTTGGCGAGGTTCATGTTCCACCGCTCCACCGAAAGCGCCGTGTGAAAGCCCCGGTGCGGCGCGCCGGCAGCGGCGAAGGCGGCGCGCACCTGCCCGTAATGCTCGGTGGCCTGCCGGGCGCGGGTGGTGTTGCCGCAGGCCGCGTCCACATCCACGATCAGCGCGTTCACGGAAGGCAGCGGCACATGCCTGCCGCCGTCGTCCACGGTGTAGAGCGCGTCGACCGCGCACGCGTACACGAGCGCTTCCAGTATTTTATTGCCGGTGCCGCCAATGGCGATTACATAGTAGGACATAACGCCTCCCAAAAATGAATACGTACGTGCCGGGGGAAAGCCCGCCGCGCCTGCCGGAGCAGGCGACTATAGTCGTGCGGCTTCAAAAATACCCGGAGCCGCGCCGCAGATTGGGCACACCGTGATGAACGGTGGCGCGAAAGCCAACAAACCGGAGCCGCGCCGCGGTTCCCGCAGGTTGCGCGAACCCCTGCCCCGCGCAAGCCCGGCATCCCATGAACATGAAGCGGATTCTTTCAACAGACTTTTTACCTGCCCGGAATCCACAGGGCGATCACAGCCGCCGGAAAAACGCGTGCTTGCCGGAAATGGTGGGCGGAGCGGCCAGCCGGAAGCAGAGAAGCGCTGCGATGGGGTTGAGTACGAACCCGCTGAAATAGAGAACATAATCCCATGCCGTGCGATCCGCGATGGCGTGAACCCCCAGCAGATAAACCCCCAGCGCCAGCAGCAGGTTGACCAGAAAAATCCCCAGCATGGACCAGCGATAGGAGCGTACCGCGTGCAGCGCCGCGCGGGCTGCGGGCCTCGGGCGGGAAACCCC
>JAQUXV010000153.1:4168-6563 GCA_028692205.1 Eubacteriales bacterium | reverse complement strand
CGCCGAGTTTGTTTTTCTGCAAGGGGAGCACCGCGGCCTTGTAGGGGGCCAGCGCCGGATGCAGGTGCAGCACTACGCGGCTGTCGCCGCCTTCCAGCTCCTGCTCCTCATATGCGTCGCACAGGAATGCCAACGCAACGCGATCCGCGCCCAGCGAAGGCTCGATCACGTAGGGCACGAACCGTTCGTTGGTCATCGGGTCGATATATTCCATGCTCTCGCCGCTTACGCGCTGATGGGCTTTGAGGTCGTAATCCGTGCGGTCGGCAATGCCCCAGAGTTCGCCCCAGCCAAACGGAAAGCTGTATTCAAAGTCCGTCGTGGCTTTGGAATAATGGGAAAGCTCTTCCGGCTTGTGGTCGCGCAGACGCAGGTTATCCTCTTTCATGCCGAGGCTCTTGAGCCAGTCTCGGCAATAGCCGCGCCAATAGGAGAACCATTCCATATCTTCGCCGGGTTTGCAGAAAAACTCCAGTTCCATCTGCTCAAACTCACGGATACGGAAAATGAAGTTGCCCGGCGTAATTTCATTACGGAAGGATTTGCCGATCTGCCCAACGCCCATCGGAAGCTTGCGCCTTGTGGAGCGAACAATATTCTTGAAGTTGACGAAGATGCCCTGCGCCGTTTCCGGCCGCAGATATAGCTCGGCTGCGCTGTCCTCGTTAACGCCCTGATGCGTTTTGAACATCAGGTTAAACTTACGGATTCCCGTAAAATCGTGTTTGCCGCAGCTTGGGCAGGGAATCTGCTTTTCTTCGATAAACGCTTCGTACTGCTCGTCCGTCCAGCCGTCCGCTTGAATTTCCTCGCCGTGCTCTCTGCCCCAGTCTTCAATGATCTTGTCGGCGCGAAAACGTTCTTTACAGGCCTTACAGTCCATCAGCGGATCGTTGAAGGTGCCCACGTGGCCGCTGGCCACCCACACGTTGCGGTTCATCAGGATTGCGCTATCCAGCCCGACGTTGTGCTTGCTCTCCTGAACGAACTTGCGCCACCACGCCCGCTTGATGTTGTTTTTATATTCCACACCCAGCGGCCCGTAATCCCACGAGTTAGCCAAACCGCCGTAGATTTCGCTTCCCGCAAAAATATACCCGCGCCCTTTGCAAAGGGCAACCAGTTTGTCCATGGTTAAAGCCGCCATTGAACTCCCTCCAGCTTATGAAAAATCATTCCCTATCATATCCGTGCAAAGCCGCTTTGTCAAGCAGAATCGGCCCTTCGCGCCATATACGCAAACAAAGACCGCGCTCGAAACGGCACGGTCGCTGTCGGCGATAAACCCTTCGCCGTTCAATTGTTCATTTTTTCGGTGAGTAACGAGGTCTTGTTACTTCACAAATGTGATCGAAGAACACAAGGGTTCATCATCAGTCAGGCAGGGATAACAATGCATAGCAATGCCTGTGCTCATCTGACCGTCCTGCGCATCCGGAACGGAACTCTGAGTCTTACTTCGCTCAGATGCTGTTATGGCAGAGATTTCGCATCTTCTGGTTAACATCCTTGAAAGAGAGTTCCGAAGAAAGCACAATCAGATAGTCTCCCGCCTTGATTTCAGTCTTTCCGTTGGGAACGATGTCCGTTTCACCGCGATGGATACCGGCAATCAGAATTCCCTTGGGCAGTTCCACTTCGCTGATATGTTTACCGGCGATCGCGCTGCCGATCTCAACCGGAATTTCCACAATCCCGCCAGGCTTATTGTTGGCGACGGTTTCGCCCCGATCCTTCATCATTCTTTCCAGAAGCTCTTCGTAAATCGGCGACACCTTCAGAAAATCGGAAACGAAGAGCGCGATAAACGAGCAGGTCGCCACAGGGAACAGATGGATGAGCGAACCCGTCATTTCAGCCGTCAGCAAAATACTGGTTACCGGCGCTTTAACGGAACTGGACAGCGCGCCCGCCATTCCGCAGACTGCAAAATCAGAAATATAGCTGGAGGGCAGGCCGAACTGCGTGGCAATCAGCCCAAAAATGCTTCCGGACAGCGCGCCCACCGACAGGATCGGCAGAAAAATGCCACCCGGAACGCCGCTGCCGAAACTGGTACAGGTAAACAGCAGCTTCGAAACAAAGAATACCAGCAAAAGCAGAATACCGGTTTTTGCGATCTCCGCGGAGTTTATCAAGCCTGCGCCGCCTCCCAGCACCTGCGGCAAAAAAATGCCGAACGGCAGCGCGATTAATAACGCGATCATTGGCCGAACAATTGCCGGCAGTTTATTATAAAGCGTCTGGAACTGTAAAAGCGATTTATTAATCAGCGAACCGATCAGGCCCGACAGGATGCCGATCGGTATCAGCCAGTAAAACAGCGTTATCGGCAGCTGCGGGGTCTGGGTAAAATTCAGAATCGGCTTCAGCCCAAACACAAGGGTTGCCAGTA
>JAQUXV010000153.1:0-4068 GCA_028692205.1 Eubacteriales bacterium | reverse complement strand
ATCAGCGAACCGATCAGGCCCGACAGGATGCCGATCGGTATCAGCCAGTAAAACAGCGTTATCGGCAGCTGCGGGGTCTGGGTAAAATTCAGAATCGGCTTCAGCCCAAACACAAGGGTTGCCAGTACGTTGGCCGTCAGCGACGCGGTAGTCGCCGTGATGAGAATAAGCGCTGAAAAACTTCTGTGTACTTCTTCCAGCGCGAACATAATGCCCGACAGCGGCGCGCAAAACGCCGCGGAAAGCCCCGCGGCGGCGCCGGCGGTAATCAGGTAATTTTCTTCCATTTTATTATTACTGGTTTTTTTAGCAACGATCTGGCTGCCCGCCGCGCCAATCTGGATCGACGGGCCTTCGCGCCCCAGCGACAGGCCGAAGAACGACGACATTATGCCCGCCAGAAACCTGACGATCAGCACGGAGTAGCTTTTAATCTTCATTCCGTGGATAACCATGCCCTCAACCTGCGGGATGCCGCTGCCGCAAGCCATTGGCTCGTATTTGATCAGCCTAGCAATCACCAGCCCGACCACGGCAATCAGCCCTACCCAGGGAACGATTACAATTGGGTGTAACCGAAGATAGGCATAGATCTCGACGGACGTATCCACGCCGTATTCCATGCCCAACCGAAACAGGACTACCAGCAGGCCTGCAACCAGACCGGACAAAATTCCCTTCAGGGCAATGCCCCATTTTGTCTTGTTCTGGCCCGACAGGATCTTATACGCTTTCAGCTTGCTGTTACTCTTCAAATCATTCACCTATTATCATTTTTTACCGAAATATTATAGCACAGCCGTCAACCTTAACAAGGGCGGGATTCAGTAAAACCCGGTTTATTTTTCGCTTTTTGTATTTTTCATTTGCATTTCCTGCCAATCGGACTATACTGGTGATTGGCAAAAATGACCGCACAACCCAATAGCATCCGAACCCGTACTCAATTCGGGTTTTCGATACTTTGTCCGGCAGTTTACGCCGCGGCTGCTCTCGCAGCCCGGCGTTGATCGCCGTGGAGAGACATCGCTTCCGGGCCTGCCCGTCAGGCTTGGGAACAGGCGTTTTCCCCCTTCGTTGCCGCGGTGAAAAACCGGGGCTTCTTTGCTCCGTATCGACCGATATAAAGGATATGTAAGGGAAAATGGACTATTACCTGATTTTGCTGCCCATTGCGCTGATTCTGATCACCTCCAAAATTTTCATGAAACTCTGCAACCGCATTCATCTTCCATCGGTAATCGGTATGTTGATCGCGGGCGTTGTGGTCGGACTGATCAACTATCTTCCCGGACAGACGCTTCTTAACGAAACCAGCACCGAGGGCATCGGCTTTTTCGCCCAGATCGGCGTTATTCTCATCATGTTTTCTGCCGGGCTTGAAACTGATCTACGCCAGATTCGCAAAATCGGCGGTCCGGTGGTGCTGATCACGCTGGCCGGCGTCGCGGTTCCTATGGCGCTTGGGTTTCTGGTCGCCACGCTGTGTAACGGCGGTTTCGGCGTACTTACCAGAGACACGGTGCTGCAAAACGTTTTTTACGGCACCATCCTTACGGCAACATCCGTCAGCGTCAGCGTGGCGACGCTTCGGGAGCTGGGTCGGCTTAATTCCAAAGTCGGCAACACCATCGTCGCGGCCGCGATATTGGACGATGTGGTGGGCATCGTCGTTCTTTCCGTAGTGCTGGCGATGCGCAAGCATGGTACGGCGGCGGTAGCCAACCCCTGGATCGTCGTGCTGAAAATGGTGCTGTTCTTTCTTGTGATCGCCCTGACCGCCAAGTACATCGCCGGGTTCTTTCAGAAGTTGGACCGCAAGTATGCGAGGCATCGGCTTATTCCGGTATTCAGCCTGTCGCTCTGCTTTATTGTCGCTTATATCAGCGAGCACTATTTCGGCATCGCGGATATTACCGGCGCGTATATCGTCGGCCTGATTCTTTCCACCAACCCGGACTGCCGTTATATCGACGGGAAAGCCGAAGTGTTAGGCTACATGATTTTCGTTCCTCTGTTTTTCGGCAACATCGGCATTTCCACCAAATTTGATAGCATTGATTGGAACATCCTGTTTTTCGGCGCGCTTTTTATTGCGGCGGGTATGCTCGGTAAGATTATCGGCTGCGGAAGCACCGCCTTGCTTTGCCGTTACTCCGTCAGGGATGCTTTCAAGGTTGGCATCGGCATGATGGCCCGCGCCGAAGTCGCGCTGGTTACGGCGCAGAAGGGCGTGGATTACGGCATCATCGACACGACCATTATGCCCTTCGTGGTGATGCTGATCATCCTTACCAGCTTTGCAACGCCTATCGCGCTGCAGCTAGCGTATCGGAGCGACGCAAAACAGCTCGCAAAGAGCGCGGCAGTAAACCAACCGTAATCCGGTCGATTTAACCGGATTTTTCAGGGTATCGGCAACTGCTTCGGCATAAACCGGTGCAAACCGCCGGTTTCGCCGCACTGCCCCGGTTTGCGACTTGGTCTTTACCGCAAACGTTGACTTTGCAGGGCACATGCGATATAATATCATGGTTATTTGTAGGCACCGTTGCATACATGCGGCCGCGGGTCGTTACGGCAACGGTGCGTATTCTGCACTCCAACGCGCCTTTCGCCGGGCGCGCATTGAGAAAGGGGTACTATTATGGCGGAGACGAAAGAGAAGAAAACCGTTCTGACCAAAGAAGGCTACAAAAAGCTGGAGGCTGAGCTGGATTATTACATCAGCGTGCGACGCAACGAGATTGCCGATCAGATTGCGTTCGCGCGTGGGTTTGGCGACCTGAGTGAAAACGCCGAATACGACGAGGCTAAGAATGAGCAAAGCCGCATTGAAGCCAAAATCGTTGAAATGGAAAATACGCTTCGCAACTGCACCGTGATCGAGGACGATCAGGTCAGCACCGATATTATCGGCGTCGGCAACAGCGTAAAGGTGATGAATCAAACCCTGAAACGGGAGCAGACCTTCACCATCGTCGGCGCGAACGAAACCAACCCCAAGGAAATGAAGATCAGCAGCGAGAGCCCTATCGGCGCTACGCTGCTTGGCAAGAAGGTCGGCCAGACCGTTCCGGTGGAAACGCCGGGCGGCATCATGAAAATGAAAGTGCTGGAAATTTCACGCTGACCGCAAAGCCGATACAGGAAGAATGAGAGGATGAAACGCATGAACGCCGAGCCGCAAAACCCACAGGCACCCGAATTGACCGCTCAGCAATTGAGCGAACAGGAGGGTATTCGTCGCGAAAAACTGAAAAAGCTTGTGGAATGCGGTAAAAATCCTTATTCGGTTACCCATTTTGACGTAACGCATTACAGCGCGCAGATCTTTGCCGATTTTGACCGTCTGGACGGGCAAACCGTGAGTATCTCCGGCCGCATGCTGAGCAAGCGCGTAATGGGGAAAGCCAGCTTTGCGCATCTTCTGGATACGGAAGGGCAGCTGCAGATTTACGTGCGGCGTGACGACGTTGGCGAGGAAGCCTATAAGGATTTTAAGGATTACGACGTCGGCGACATCCTTGGCGTGACTGGCGTGGTATTTCGGACCCAGAAGGGCGAGATCAGCGTGCACGCGCAAACGCTTACCCTGCTTTGCAAGAGTCTTAAAGTACTGCCGGAGAAGTATCACGGTCTGAAAGACCCTGATCTTCGTTACCGTCAGCGTTATGTGGATATGATCGTGAACCCCGAGGTTCGCGATACTTTCCGCAAGCGCAGCAAGATCATCAACGCCGTTCGCGCGTTTTTGGACAGCCGCGGTTTTCTGGAAGTGGATACGCCTGTGCTGCAAACCATCGAGATCGGCGCGTCCGCCCGTACGTTTAAGACCCACTTAAACGCTTTGGATTTGGATATGTTCCTGCGCATCGAAACGGAATTGTATTTGAAGCGCCTGATCGTAGGCGGTTTTGACCGCGTGTACGAGGTTGGCCGTCTTTTCCGCAACGAGGGGATGGACGCGACCCACAACCCCGAGTTTACAAGCGTGGAAACCTATCAGGCCTACGCCGATTACAACGAGGTTATGGAGATGGTGGAACAGCTGTATTCCACTGTCGC
>JAQUXV010000152.1 GCA_028692205.1 Eubacteriales bacterium | reverse complement strand
CAACATGGCAATCCCAAAAACTCGATATTTGTTTTTCTTCATCATAAAAACTCCTTTCAGCCAAAAACATGTTGGAAGCAAAAGCAATCGGTTTAAGGTGCTGATCATGAATGCTTGCTCGGTCTTGCTTGACATGTATAGCTTACAGAGTTAATTTTGTTCTATAATGTGATGGCAATAAAATCGATCATGAGCTGTAAAGCAGGCGGTGTAACGCTATGACACTGTACTATCATTATAGCAAATCAGTTGTCAATGTCAACATTTGCCATATCTTTCACAATTATCGTTGGCACTACCGGATAGATCATTGGAATTGATCTGATTTTTTAGGAATGAGAATATACTATTGTATCCTCCTTGATGAACGATAACTGTCAACACAGCAATCGAGCTGAAAATGTATGCTGCCTCAATCGTCTGCATTGTATACTACCGCGTATGCTACAGCGCCAAGTAATTGTGTGGAATCCCGACCTTTATCTCCCTATCGCGACAGTGTATCAACGCTATTGATGTTCCTCCTTTTCAGAGGAATCCTCTGCACGCCCCAGCCGCGCCAAATGATCCGGCGCCTGTTTTCGTATTTCTCAATTTGTTCCATGGCAATGGCAGAAGATAAACAGGCAGTCGCGGCTCAGGCCTATCCTTCCGAGAAGGCTGCCGGAGCGACAGGCAAATTGTGCCGGCAGCCTCCAGCGGCTACCGCGCTGCGTCGTCCGCGCCATTGGTTGTGGGAGTGTTTGCGAAGGGAAAATGCATCTTCCGCAGGGCGGAAACCACGGCATCGCCAACTTGCGCGGTTGTTGCGCTGCCGCCGACGTCAGGCGTTAAAACCGTTTTCTCCACCAGCAGCCCGGTAATGGCATCCAATATTTTTCGGCCCAGAGCCTCATAACCGAAGAAGTCTAAAACCTGGCTCGCCGACCAGATGGATGCCAGCGGGTTGGCAATGCCCCTGCCGGCAATATCGGGTGCGGAACCATGTATGGGCTCGAACATGGATGGATACATGCGTTCCGGGTTCAGGTTCGCGCCGGCCGCCAACCCCATGCCGCCCGCTATGGCGGCGCCCAGATCGGTAAGAATATCGCCGAACAGGTTGGATGTGACGACGATCTCAAACCGCTTGGGGTCCTTCACCATGAACATGCTGGCCGCGTCCACCAGCAGGGAATGTGTTTTCACTTCGGGATAATCCTGCGCAACTTCTTTGAAAATCTGATCCCAAAACACCATCGAGTAATTCAGCGCATTCCCTTTACTGATGGAGGTCAGCGATTTTTTCTCTTTTTGGGCAAGGGCAAAGGCATAGCGCATGATCCTCTCGCAGCCGGCCCGTGAGAAAACGCTGTTTTGGATGACGACCTCATTGGGTTTGTTCTGATACAGCCAACTGCCGCTGCCGGCATATTCCCCTTCACTGTTTTCACGGACGAAGATCATATCGATCTCCTCGCGCTTTACGCCCTGCAGCGGGCAAGGCGCACCCGGCAGCAACTGAACAGGACGCAGGTTAACGTATTGATCGAAACTTTTACGGATGACCAGCAGCAAATCCCTAAGGGAAACCGAATCCGGCACCCCCGGCGCGCCGACCGCCCCCAGATAAATCGCATCAAACGCCCTCAGCTTTTCTATCCCGTCGTCATCCATCATTTTACCGTGTTTGAGGTAGTATTCGCAGCCCCATGGGAAATAGGTCCATGCAAACGCAAAACTGCCGTCAAGCGCGGCAATGGCGTTCAGCACTTTCACGCCTTCCGCGATCACCTCGGGTCCGATGCCGTCTCCGGCAATCACCGCCATTTGATACGTTTTCATAGGGCGCCATAAATCCGGTCGCCAACACGACCATCCGTATGAGGTATAAGCAGGCCGACTCTGTTGAGCATGGCAAAACGCCTCTTTCCAATTTCATTTGGCAATGGAGCCGCTCCCGCGCTCCTGTTTGGCTGCTCCCGTGCCCTCGCCATCAGGCGAAATTCGGCAGCCAGTCTTTTTCTGCCTCCAGCAGTTCGTCACACATGCGACGGATGCTGTCCAGCGGCAATTCGGCAGCTGTGTGCGGGTCCAGCATCACGGCGTGGTATAAATCCTCTTTCTTACGGGTGTGCGCAGCAAGAATGGCCAGAATCTGCACGTTGATGTTGGTTTGATTCAGCGCGGCGCACTGCGCAGGCAGGGGGCCTACGTAGGTCGGCGTGACGCCGCATCGGTCGGCGATGCAGGGAACCTCCACACAGGCTTCCGCGGGCAGGTTGGGGATCAGTCCCCGGTTGAGCACATTGCCGCCGAATTTATAGGGCACGTCCGTGATGTGGGCGTGGATGATCCCGGAGGCATATTCTTTGGATTTGGTATGGGTCAGGCCGGTGTTGTTCACCAGCTCTTCCCGCAGGGTTTTCCACTCTTCAATGTGGCGTATGCACCGGCGGGGATATTCGTCCAGCGGAATATGCAGCGCGTCGATCAGCTCCGGATGGGTATTTTTGATGAAGTAGGGCATGTATTCGGCGGTATGCTCGCTGGACTCGGTTACGTAATACCCGAAGCGGTGCATGACCTCATGACGAACCATGTCCTTTTCGGGATAACCGCGTTCCAGCGAAAGGCGTTTAATGGCAGGGTACAGGTCTTTCCCATCCCGGGTGATCTCCAGCAGCCATGCCATGTGGTTAATTCCCGCAATTTTCGATTGGATATGCCCCTCCAGCGGCAAGCCCACGCCTTCAAACAGTTCTGATACGCACTTTTGCACGCTATGGCACAGTCCGATCGTCTTTACCCCGGTGTGGCGTAGCATATAACCTGTCAAAATACCCATGGGGTTGGTATAGTTCAGCAGCAGCGCGTTGGGGCAAACCTGCTGCATTACCGCTGCGAAGGTTTCCATAACCGGGATCGTGCGCATAGCCCGGAAGATGCCGCCCACGCCAAGCGTATCCGCAATGGTGTGGCGAAGCCCGTACTTTTTGGGTATTTCAAAATCCAGTACGGTGCAGGGCTCATACCCGCCCACCTGCACGGCATTGATTACGAAATCCGCCCCGCGCAGTGCCGGCTCAAGCTCGTCAATCCCCACGTGGGTTTCAAACCGTGCGCGGCCCTGATTGATGTTGGCGTTAATGTTGTTGAGCATGTTCAGGCTATCCTGCGTACGCGAAGTATCAATATCGTACAGGGAGTATAGCGCGTCCTCCAACCCCTCGGTGAGCATACAGTCCCCAATGACATTTCGCACAAAGACGGAGCTTCCCGCACCGAGAAATGTGATTTTCATCTGTCCAATTCCTTTCAGCCGGTAAAATAGTGCCGGCTGCCCCTACGCCGCAGGGACAGCCGGCTGTCGGTCACTCAGCCAATATGTCCTGCATTTCGGTTTGCATTTGAGCAACGGCGTCCTGTGGGGAGATGGAACTGTTCACGGCCAGCGGATCCAGAATCTCCGCAAAAGCCATGTTCAACTGCTGGAACCGGGCGGAGGTTTCATCCGCCGCCATCTTCGGGTCCACCGTGGCAACGATGTCGTTAAATACTTTCATCGCTTCGGGGAATTTCTCGTAATTCAGCACGCCGCCGGAAAGGCTCTTCCGCACCGGAAGGAAATTGCCGGCTTCGCAGAAGGCACGCATGTTTTCCGCGTTGGTGATGTAGTCAATGAAGATAGCGCATGCCTTGGGATATTTGGTGCCCGCATAGGCGAACAGTCCGTTACCGCCCATATCGGATCCTGTTTTACCGTTCACCTGCGGCATATAGGTAACGCCCCAATTATCACCCATGTTCTCCTGCATATAGGAGCAATGCCAACTGCCGGCAAACACGAAAGCCAGCTGGTTGGCCACAAACAGGCTGTTTACCTGCGGAGATTGCATAAACCCGGTACCGATGATCAGGTTATCCTTGCGCAGGGTGTCGTACAGCTCAATGGCCTGTAAAAACGCGGGGGTGTCAACGGTAATCTGTGTGCCGTCCTCGCTAAGCAGCGAACCGCCATTCATGTACACAAAGGGCAGGTAGCGGTAAGCGCTGGTGTTCTCCCAAATGCCGCCGAAAGCATAATCGAGCCCGTTGTTCGCTTTCAGTTTGGCGGCGTATTCCTTAAGTTCATCCCAGCTCCAGCCATCATTGGCACTGGTCGGGATACGGATGCCGGATTTGGCAAGCATCGTTTTGTTGTAGAACAGCGCAATGGTATCCGTATGGTGCGGCATGCCCAACAGCTTATCGCCGTCGGTAAAGGCTGCCCGATAAGCAGGCAGCAAATCGTCCAGCGATTCCTGTGAGATCATGCCGGAAAGGTCCAGCATAACGCCCGCTTCGCGGAATTTGCCCAACCGCTGGTACGTATAGCGCATAACGTCCGGCCAGTTGTCACCGGCAATCATCGTATCCAGCTGACTTGTATAGCTGCTGGATGGGTAAGCTTCTGCCTGCAGCTCAATTTCGGGGTGGGCTGCCCGGAAACCATCTAAGACCAGGTCCCATGCGGTTTTATCGGAAGGGGAGCCTTCCCAGTAGGTGAACTTGATTACCGCGCCTTCTTCGGCGCTAACCGTGGCGCTTTCCGCTGCTGCGGTGAATACCGCGGCAACAGAAAGAAGCAGGCATAGGGTAAGGGAAAGCCATGTTTTCAAGATTCTCATTGTTCTTCCTCCTTGTTTATTTAAAGCGCGCACTTGCGACGCGCTTATTCCGGGTTAGCCCTTGATGCCCGTGCTGGCGACGCCCTGCACGAAATGCTTTTGAAAAATCAGGAACACGGCAAGCACCGGAAGGGTTACGATCAGCGATGCGCTCATCAACATATTCCAATTGATGTACTGGGTACCGCGCAGCATGGATAGGCCGATTTGAACGGTATACATTTTACTGTCGGAAAGCACGATCAAGGGCCATTGGAAATCGTTCCAGCGCCACATTACAGTGAAGATGATCAGCACGCTCAGGAGCGACCGGCAGTTGGGCAGCACGATGCGGGAGAAAATACAAAACTCCGAGGCGCCGTCAATGCGCGCAGCTTCCAACAATTCCGTGGGGAGTTCTGCAATAAACTGACGGGACAGAAACAGCCCGAAAGCTTCCGCGCACGCGGGCAGAATCAGGCCCGCAT
The DNA here is from genome assembly GCA_028692205.1 of Eubacteriales bacterium. The sequence goes on along the minus strand of JAQUXV010000152.1, from coordinate 1,504 downwards.
AGGTATTAAGCAGTTTCATGCGGGAAACAATGATGTAGTTCGGGATCATCGTGACCTGAATGGGAATCATCAGCGTGCTTAGCATGATGATGAAAAAAAACTCCTTCCCCTTGAACGAAAACTTCGCAAAGGCATACCCGCCCAACAGATTGATGAACACGGTGATGGTTGTAGCGATCAGCGTAACGATTGCGCTGTTTTTAAAGAATATGCCAAAATTATTGGCTTGCAGAGACTCCACGAAATTTTCAAAATGCATTTCACTGGGCCATAGAAGCGGCGGATAAGCAAAAATTTCTGCAACCGGCTTAACCGCTGTTACGAACATCCAGTAGAAGGGAAACAGAAAGATGACGGCAAGCAGGAAGATGAGAATAGCCAAAAGACTGGTGGACAAAGCGGTACGCTTCCCGGGAGCAGCTAAACGGTTCATGATTCATGCCTCCTTTCATTTCGCATACGCAGCACGGTGAAAACCAGGAGAATCAGAAACAACACGACTCCCGCAGCCGATGCAACGCCGAAACGGTTCTTCTCAAAAGCCATGTCGTAGATGTATACGACGAGCGTCTTGGTGGAGTTCAAAGGCCCACCCTTTGTCATGGTGTAAATCAGGTCGAAAGCCCGGAAGGAATAAATGATGCAGGTAATTAGAATGAAAACATGGGTAAAGCGCAGTAACGGCATTGTGACATAGAAGAATTGCTGCATGCGGTCGGCCCCATCGATCTGCGCGGCTTCGTAATACTCGCGGGCAATACCTTGTAAGCCTGCCAGGTAAATAACCATATTATAGCCAATTCGCGTCCATAATGTCGTGATGATGACCATCGTCATGGAATACTTGGGATCATTGATCCAGTCCACCTTCGGCAAACCCAGCAGTTCAAGCATATAGTTAATCAAGCCGGTCTGAGAGTTGAACATCCAGATGAATATAGTGCCCGCCGCAACCATGGACACTACAGCCGGCATGTAGATCACACTGCGGTACAACCCACGCAGGGGGAATTTCTGGTTCAGAAGGATGGCCAGAAGCAGGGCGAACGCCATGAGCAGGGGCACCGTGACGGCTGTAAACGTAAGCGTGTTGATTAAGGAAAGGGTAAATACCTGGTTATTGAAAACCGTCAGATAGTTTTTCAGTCCGATGAATACAGGGGCGCCAAGCCCACTCCACTTGTGCAGGCTGTAGTAGAACGTCATAAACAGGGGTACGATCATAAAAAACAAAAAAAGAATCATGTTGGGAAGGATGTAAAGATACGGTACTATCTTTACATTATTCCAGAATCGAAGACGTTGTCGGTGCTTCAAAAGCCCACCTCCATGCGTGATGATTTGCCGCTGGATGTATATCCGTTCTCATCTGTTACGTTTATACTACCATTGCTTTCCTGCTGTTTCCATTGATTATTGTAACTGAAATTTGTTATAATGTTGTATAATGCACTTGAGGGAGAACAGATAAAATGCACAACGGCAGTGATGGTTTTCACCCGCC
>JAQUXV010000151.1 GCA_028692205.1 Eubacteriales bacterium | reverse complement strand
TCCCGTAGCTTGATGATGATCTGCTCCACCGTGAATGCTTTCCTTGGCATTGATCCCACTCCTTTGCGTTCATTATACCAGATTGACTAACTTTCAATTTGGTACAACGATCGGGGGCAGGATCACACCGCGCTGGGGTGAATATGATGCCCGTCGCAGATCAGCTCCGCCGTTACATCCGGACGTTCCGACGCGGCGCCGATCACGCCCGGCTCGCGGTGCAGGAGTGGCGGCATGGCGTTAAACAGGTGAGTTACGTGCCGCGCGCCCGCGGTGAACCCGGCAGCGGCATCGTCATAATGGGCGGCGGTGTGGGCCTCGGATACCGTAACGCCCTCCCGCGTAACCGCGCGGATGTATTCAGTGGCGCCTTCCAGCTCTGGCGCGACGCAGGCGATGCGGATCAGGCCGCTCGCGGCCTTTTGCAGGCGGCGGAACAGTGCGATGTCCGGCAGGCGTAGATACTCCGCTGCCTGCGCGCCCTTTTTGGCGGCGTTAAAAAACGGGCCTTCCATGGTAATGCCGCGCAGCACGGCGGCATGGGCCGGGGCTTCGTCCCGCAGGCGAGCCGCGGTACGGCAGGCTTTTTCCAGCGCCGCTTCCGGCAGGGTCATGGAGGCGGGGCTGAAGCTGGTAACGCCGACGCTGGCTAAATATCGGGCCATTTTTACCAGCCCGTTGTAATCGCCGTCCGAAAAATCCGCGCCGCTGTTGCCGTGCAGGTGGATATCCACCAGTCCCGGCCAAAGCATGGAACAGTTCGCGGGCGCTGTTTCGGCTGAGGGTTCCAGTCGCGCGAACAGACCGTTTTCCACAGTGACAGAACCATAATGAAAGGCGAAGTCTTCACCGTAATATCGTACTCCGGTTATTTTCATGGCGATGTTCCTTTCGGCGGGTCCAACGATCCGTTGCAATGGCTTTGGTACGGTTATGATTCCCTTTGCCGGTCACAGCCGGGACGCGGCGGCGCGATCCAGCAGGAAAATGGCGTTAGGATGCGTGCGCAAAATGCTGGCCTGCGTGCCGGGGTCAATATCCTCCAGAATCGACTTGCGCACCGCTGTGGCTTTGTCTCCGCCGGTGGCGATCAGCAGCACGCTTTTCGCGTTCATAATGCTGCCTACGCCCAGGCTTACGGCCCTGCGGGGTACATCCTCCTCCCGGTCAAAAAAGCGGCGGTTCGCTTCAATCGTACTCTTCGTTAAGGCTACGACGTGGCAGCCGTACACAAACTGGTCGGAGGGTTCGTTAAAACCGATGTGCCCGTTGCGGCCGATACCCAGTAGTTGCAGGTCTATGCTTCCCGCCTCAGCAATTTTCCGGTCGTATCGCGCACATTCACCCTCCAGATCGGGTGCGTTCCCATCGGGGATATGTGTGCGCTCGGCGGGCAGGTTGATGTGGGCAAATAGCTCTTGATCCATAAAATAGCGGTAACTGCATGGGTGCCCGGCGGGCAGCTGGCAGTACTCGTCCAGGTTGAAAGCGGTCGCGTGGGAAAAATCCAGCACGCCCGCCTGATACAGACGGATCAGCTCCTGATAGGTCGGGATCGGAGACGACCCCGTGGCCAGCCCGAGTACACTTTCCGGTTTTTGTAAAACTTGCGCTCCGATCAGGATCGCCGCCGCCTGACCGACCTGCGCGGCAGTGTCGTATGTGTGTATCTGCATAATCCCATCCCCATCCTTCGTAAAAAGCGCGTGGGAAAATCTCCGCCCGCGTTCGCACCAGAGTACAGCAGAGGCGGGGTGGACAGTCAAGACGTATTATAATAAAAAGCTAATAATAAATAGGGTATCATAAAGACGTATTATATAATTCAACGGATTTGTCAACCGGATCATACGGGTGGCAAGCCGGGTAGCTGAAGGAACATAAAAGCGCGCGGAAGGGATTCCCTCCGCGTACACAGGGGATATTCTATTGCCGTGACAGGGACAGGCGAAGATGCGGACAGACTAAGGGCGCACGGCGAAGCAGAATCCGGCAAACGCGGATTTGCAGCCATGCGCCCGATGGGTCAGATGGCGTGGTATTCCTTCAGCAGTTTTTCCACGTCGGTGCCCGCAGCCTTTTTCAGCGCCGCGCGAAGCGCAAGCTTCTCAAACAGGGACAGGTTCATATCGGTGATCTTTTTTCCGTCGCGCAGCTGTACCGAGGCTTTGAGCAGATCTCGCACGTCGTATACGCTGCCCCATACTTCCGGAACGCCGCGGTTAATGTTCAGCAGCGTGTATACCGCTTCCATACCGGTGCGGATGGAGTACTCGGTGGTGAAAATGGTATCGCGCGCTGTTTCGGCAAACTGCCCGAGAAACGCGAAGTTGACGCTGCCTTCCGGCACGACGGCGGGGCGATCGCCCGCGGCGCGGGGCATGAAGAACGCGGTGATATAAGGCATCATCACGGGCACGGTGTTGGCGCTGTGCTCCGCCAGGTCTTCGATCTGCCCTTCCGGCACGCCCAGATGGTACAGCCACTCCATGCAGATTTCCTTGCCGGTGCATTCGCGCATCGGTTTTTTAATGTAGTTGCCGGGTTTATCGGTAAACAGGCCATAGACCCAGCCGACCAGCTGGTTTTTAGGCTGACTGCGGAACTGGGGCTGGCGGTTGAAGGTCCAGCTTAACAGCCAGTTGGAGTCCGTAACGGTAACGATGCCGCCGGTGACCACCTTGCCGGAGAAGGGGTCGCGCTTGCAGATTTTCTGGAGATACGGGGGAATGCGGTTATCCAGCGTTGTGACGGTAGCGGACATCCAGTTGGTTTGCTCGGGATCGTGGCAGAACTTGTCCGGATGGCCGAACGCGGGGTCCTGCGCGGCGATTTTACGCCACAGGTCCCAGCCGCCGCCTGCCGACAGCTCCGGGCGATACGGTGCGGGCTTGTTCTGCGCGCCGATGGTGGAATTCTCCACACAGCCTCCGTTTGTGATTAACAGCAGATCGTCTTTCGTCAGATCAATCTGATCCGCCTTGCCGTCGCGGAGCACGTTGATGCGGGTGGCCATTTTGCGGCCATGGGTGGTGTCAAACGCGACGTTGACCACCTTGACGCCATAGTGGAACTGAACGTCGAATTTCTTCAGGTATTCGATCATCGGCAGGATCATGGATTCGTACTGGTTGTACTTGGTGAAGCGCAGCGCCTTAAAGTCCGGCAGACCGCCCACATGATGCACAAAACGCTTCAGGTACAGTTTCATTTCCAGCGCGCTGTGCCAGTTTTCAAAGGCGAACATGGTACGCCAGTACATCCAGAAGTTGGAGGAGAGCACCTCGTCGCTGAACACATCGGTGATGCGTTTATCGTACAGCTGCTCGTCCGGGGTGAGGAACAGGGTCATAATCTCCTTCGCGGCTTTGTCCGACAGGCCGAATTTACCGTCGGTATGCGCGTCCTCCCCACGGGAAACGGTCGCGCGCATCAGGGAATAGTTGGGGTCCTTTTTATTCAGCCAGTAGTACTCGTCCAGTACGCTGATCCCCTCGGTTTCGATCGAGGGAATGGAACGGAAAAGGTCCCACATGCACTCGAAATGGTTATCCATTTCGCGCCCCCCGCGCATCACGTAACCGACGCTGTCATACTGGTAACCGTCGCATGCGCCGCCGGGAATGGGGTCCTTCTCCAGAATGTGCACGCGCTTGCCGCTCATCTGTCCGTCACGCACCAGGTAGCACGCCGCTGCCAGGGCCGCCAGACCGGAACCGATAATATATGCCGATTTGTGTTCGGCGTCCGCCGGTTTCTGTGGGCGGGCAAACGCCTCATAATTACCACTGGAATAATACATACCATCTGCTTCCTTTCCTTTGGGGTACGGGCATAAAATACCGCAAACCAAAGGAAAAACCAATAAACAAAAATCCCCGGCTGATGAAAATTGCATCAAACGGGGAAAGTTGATTAAAATATGACCTCAGTCTGTCTGCCTGTCGGCTGGGGGTCGCGGCGCGCTGTGCTGCGGCGCGGCATGCTCGGTAAAGCGGGACAGCGCAAGGTCGGTATCCCCCCGGATCAGGGTATCCAGCCGCTCCACAATCGCCGCGGGGGCCTCCTTCATGTCGGAGCCAATCCAGTCCAGCATCAAGCCGACGAAGCCGTACTTATAAAAATCTGCGATAAAGTGTTTGTCGGCTTCGCTTACGTTCAGCCCCCGCGCTTTCTCCTCCACCACGCCGATAATCAGCCCGTAGGTAAGCCGATACAGGTAGCGTTCCGCCTGCTCCCGGTTCACGGAATGATATACATTCAGGATAAAGGGGCGGTTGTCTGTAACGGCTTCAAAAATTTTCAGAAAGCCCTGCTGCCAGGTGTCGCAAGTCTTTTTCCCATCCAATGCACGGGCTGCGTCTTCCTCGCAGGCCCATTCCACCAGATCATAAATATCTTTGAAATGATAGTAGAAGGTCATGCGACTGATGCCGCAATCCTCCGTGATATCGGAAATCGTGATCCTATCCAGCGGTTTTCTCAGAAGCATTCGTTTTAACGATTCTTCCAGTGCACGCTTGGTCACCTGCGACATGCCCTTTCCTCCTGCTGTGTACCGCAAGGCGGTTTCTTCCTGTTTATTATACCATGCCCAGCCTGACACGGGGAGTGTGTTTGAAAAGTGATGATACTAACAGTGCGACATGTATACTATTAGTAACACTTACTACATATTTCCTTTTTGATTGGTAACAGAAATAGAATGTTTATTAACAGTATTATTTAGTGACAATAAGTGTATGCCGTGCTATAGTGTGTGCTGACAGGAAAAATGGAAAACGACCCGATCGGGGCAACGCGCAAAGACCGAAATGGATTCTTCGTCGCAGCGTGGCGAGAAGAATACCATTTTATGATGCGCGCAAAAATACACGGGATTAAAGGAGTTATCCGCAATGAAGAAGCTCAGGGATACGAAATGGCACTTCGCCCATGGATGGCCCGTGGTTGTGCTGGTTGTACTGATCGTTGCCGGGTGGGTACTGCTGAAACAGTCCAATCTGTTTGAAACCCGGGACCCGATCAATTTCGCGGCCTTTGGCGAAACCGCCGCGCCAGCCGTTACGCCAAACCCCGCGACGCAGGACGATCTGGATGTGTGGGTTGACACCAGCCCTTCGATGGCGGGGTTTGTTAAGATTGGCAGCAGCGACCGTGTCCCCTTTGTGTATCGGTTTCTGTTGGAAAATATGGATGCGCTGGTAAAAGCCTACAGCCCCAACGCAATCCCGACGTATTACCAGTTTGACAGCCAATATTCGCTGGCGGGAAGTGACAGTGACGCCGAACGGGCTAACGCGCGGACGACCCATGCGGTGGCGGAGAGTGCGGCGTTTGCCGAAAGCTCGAATTATACCGCAAAAACAGACGCGATTGCCGCGGGCGGTTCTTCTTCGGCATTGCCGTCGGTGCTGAATACGCTGGAGTTGGACAAGCCCGCCCTGATCCTGACCGATTTTGAGGCGGATGGACTAAAATTGCCATCCACGGAGTATCAAAAACCGCTGAACCGGATCTACGGCAAGGGTTTATGTATTTCCGTGGTTGCGATGAAGGGCGCGTATTCCGGCATTCTGTACAATTACCTCAACGATGGTGATAACCACGCCTGTTGCAGAGAATACGTCCGCCATGATTACCCGTTCAAGAGAAAATATCCGCTATGGCTCTTAAGCTTTTAGAAAGTACATTCATGGGTCCATGTGGAAGTTCATCGTTACCCCTTCAACTCCACCATGATCTCCTTGAAGCTCTCCATAGCCGTTTCGAGGTTGTCGATGATCTCACCCGCCAGCACATCGGGATCGGGCAGGCTGTCGAGATCGGCGAGAGATTTGTCCTTTATCCAGAAGATGTCAAGGCTCGTCTTGTCGCGTTCCGTTATCTGCTTGTATGTGAACTTGCGGAAACGCCCATCGGGGCTTTCGTCGCTCCAGGTTTCCTGTCGCGCATGGCGATTGGCAGGGTTATAGCAGACGATGAAATCCTGCAAGTCGGCAAAGGTCATCGGGTTCTGTTTCAGCGTGAAATGCACGTTCGTGCGAAAATCGTAAATCCATACTTCTTTGGTTTGCGGCTCGGGGCTCGGCGGGCGGCGGTCAAAGAAGATCACATTCGCCTTTACACCCGGCTTGTAGAATATACCGGTGGGCAGGCGCAGGATCGTATGGAAATCAGTTACTTCCAGCAGTTTCTGACGCACCGTTTCGCCCGCGCCGCCCTCGAAAAGCACATTATCCGGCACGACGACGGCCGCTTTGCCGCCCCCTTTGAGGATTGTATGAATGTGCTGCACGAAGTTTAGTTGTTTGTTGGAGCCGGTAGCCCAGAAGTCCTGGCGGTTATACACCAGGTCCTCGGTTTCCTGTTCGCCCTCATCATTGGTGAAGGTCATGGAGGATTTTTTACCAAACGGCGGATTGGTAAGAACATAGTCAAACCGCTCGCCGGGGTCGGCGAGAAGCGAATCATTGCGCGTGATGGGCGGTTCGCCCTCCATTTCGCCGATGTTATGCAGGAATAGGTTCATCAAGCACAGGCGATAGGTATTCTGCACCAGTTCCCACCCGCGAAAGGCGCCGTTTTTCAGAAATGCGCGCTGTTCACGATTGAGCTGATAGTTCTTGTTATTG
>JAQUXV010000150.1 GCA_028692205.1 Eubacteriales bacterium | reverse complement strand
ACTGCATTCTCGCCACCGGCGGCCCCGGCATGGTACGTTCCGCTTATTCCAGCGGCAAACCGGCGCTGGGCGTGGGCCCGGGCAACGTGCCCGCCATTATTGACGACAGCGCGGATATTCTGCTGGCCGTCAACTCCGTGATCCACTCCAAGACGTTTGACAACGGCATGATCTGCGCGTCCGAGCAGAGCGTGATCGTGCTGGATTCCATCTATAAAAAAGTACGTGCGGAGTTCGCCGCCCGCGGCTGCTATTTCCTGAAGGGTGAAGAACTGGACAAGGTTCGCAAGACCATTCTGGTTAACGGCGCCCTGAACGCCAAGATCGTCGGCCAGTCCGCCGTGAAGATCGCGGGGCTTGCTGGCGTTACCGTGCCCGTAGAAACCAAGGTGCTGATTGGCGAAGTGGAAAGCGTAGACATGAGCGAGGAATTCGCCCATGAAAAGCTTTCTCCGGTGCTGGCCATGTACCACGCGAAAGATTTTGACGAGGCGATGGCCAAAGCGGAACGCCTGATTGAGGACGGCGGCCACGGCCACACGGCGAGCGTATACCTGGATACCCGCACGCAGCAGGCGAAGCTGAATCGCTTCTCCGAAAAGATGGAAACCTGCCGCATCGTGGTAAATACGCCCTCCTCCCACGGCGGTATCGGCGACCTGTACAACTTTAAGCTTCTCCCCTCCCTCACGCTGGGCTGCGGCTCCTGGGGCGGCAACTCCGTCAGCGAAAACGTCGGCGTAAAGCATTTGCTGAACATTAAAACCGTCGCCGAGAGGAGAGAGAATATGCTCTGGTTCCGCACCCCGCAGAAAGTGTATATCAAGAAGGGCTGCCTGCCCGTGGCGTTGCGCGAGTTGAAAGACGTGATGGATAAGAAAAAGGTGTTCATCGTCACCGACTCCTTCCTCTATAACAACGGTTACACCAAAGCCGTCACCGACCGGCTGGACGAAATGGGTATCCAGCACACCTGCTTCTTCGATGTCGCTCCCGACCCCACGCTGGCGTGCGCCCGCGAGGGTGTGAAGGCCATGAACGCCTTCCAGCCCGATTGCATCATCGCCATCGGCGGCGGCAGCGCCATGGACGCCGCCAAAATTATGTGGGTGCTCTACGAACATCCGGAAGCGGACTTTATGGATATGGCCATGCGCTTCTGCGATATCCGCAAGCGCATCTACACCTTCCCCAAAATGGGCCAGAAAGCCTACTTTATCGCAGTCCCCACCACGGCGGGCACCGGCAGCGAGGTTACGCCCTTCACCATCATCACCAATGAAAAAACCAGCGTAAAATACGCGCTGGCGGATTACGAGCTGCTGCCCAACATGGCGATCGTGGATGCGGATATGATGATGGACGCCCCCAAGGGCCTCACCTCCGCCAGCGGCATCGACGCGGTAACCCACTGCCTGGAAGCCATCGCCAGCATGATGGCGACCGATTACACCGACGGCCTTGCCCTGCAGGCGCTCAAGATGATCTTCGAATACCTGCCCCGCGCTTACGACAACGGCCCCAACGACGCGCTGGCCCGCGAGAAGATGGCCAACGCCGCCACCATTGCCGGCATGGCGTTTGCCAACGCCTTCCTTGGCGTATGCCACAGCATGGCGCATAAGCTGGGCGCGTTCCACCACCTGCCGCACGGCATCGCCAACGCGCTGCTGATCGACGAGGTGCTCCGCTACAACGCCGCCGAGGTTCCGGCCAAGATGGGCACCTTCTCGCAGTACGATCATCCCCACACGCTCGCCCGCTACGCCATGGTGGCCGACGCACTCAAGCTCGGCGGCAAAACGGATGAGGAGAAGCTGGAACGGCTGATCGTCGCCATCGACGAGCTTAAAGCCAAGATCGGCATCAAAAAGACCATCCGCGATTACGGCGTTGACGAGAAGGATTTCCTTGCCCGGCTGGACGCGATGACGGAGTTGGCGTTCGACGACCAGTGCACCGGCGCCAACCCGCGCTATCCGCTGATGAGCGAAATCAAGCAAATGTACCTGAACGCCTACTACGGCGAGAAAAAGTAATTGATTGAAAGGGAGGGATCATTATGAAACTGGAAAAAGTGATCGCGGTTCGCACCAATAAAACCGTGTACCGCGACGGCGATCTGGCCGTGAAGGTGTTCGACGACGATTACAGCAAGGCCGACGTCCTCAACGAAGCGCTTAACCAGGCGCGCGCCGAGGAAACGGCGCTCAACGTGCCCACCCTTCGGGAAGTGACCAAGGTAAACGGCAAATGGGCCATCGTGAGCGATTACATCACCGGTAAAACCCTCGCGCAGCTGATGGCGGAGCAGCCCGAAAAGAAAGCCGAGTACATGGAGCGCTTCGTGGATCTGCAGCTGATGATGCATACGCAGAACGCCCCGCTGATGACGCTTCTCCGGGATAAGATGAACCGTAAAATCAGCCAGAGCGGGTTGGACGCCACCACGCGCTACGAGCTGCACGCCCGGCTGGAAGGCATGCCCCGGCATAACAAGCTTTGCCACGGCGACTTCAACCCCAAGAACATCATTATCAACGAGAAGGACGAGGCTTACATTCTGGATTGGTCGCACGCCACGCAGGGCAACGCTTCCGCCGACGCGGCGCGCACCTACCTGCTCTTCTGGCTGGACGGAGATATGAACGGTGCGGAAGAATACCTTTCCCTGTTCTGCAAAAAAAGCGACACCGCCAGACAGTATGTGCAGAAGTGGATTCCCATCGTAGCCGCCAGCCAGATCGTGAAGGGCAAACCGGAGGAACGGGAGTTCCTTCTCCGCTGGGCGAACGTGATGGACTACGAATAAACCGCGGATTACGGAACCGCTTTTCTCCTTCGCGGCGCATAGGGCTCGCAGGGCGGGTTTCTACCGGGCTGAACCGGGCTCGCTGTGAAGGATTCCCGCCTTGCGCGCGGCCTCTCCCCCGTTTTCCCGGGCGTAAGGTTTTCGCCCATAACAATACCGCGCTTCACCCCCGGAGGTTCACCTTCGGGGGTAGCATCGAATAAAACTCAACTGTAAAGGAGCGTATCGGCATGGTGAAGGTAACCATCTGTATCGGCAGCAGCTGCCACCTGAAAGGATCCCGCCAGATCGTGGAGGAGCTGCAGCGCCTCGTCGCCGCCAACAACCTGAAGGATAAGGTGGAGCTCGCGGGCCAGTTTTGCATGGGCAATTGCCAAAACGGCGTATGCGTTACCGTCGGCACTGAGAATTTTTCCCTGAAACCCGAGGATACCAAACAGTTTTTCGAGGAGCAGGTTCTCCCGAAAGCCGTCTAATTCGCTTTTATTATTATCGGCCCGTTGAACCGGCGCGCGGCAGCGCCGTTTTCAGGCCGCAGCATTCGTATTTTCCCCTATGTTATCGATGTTTGGGAGCGTGAATCCGATGCCGGATATTCTGAGCCTGAAGGAAAACAACTGCAAGGACTGTTATAAATGTATCCGCACCTGCTCGGTCAAAGCCATCAGCTTTGCCGATAATCGGGCGCAGATATTGCCGGACGAGTGCATCCTGTGCGGCAGCTGTTTCGTAGCCTGCCCGCAGAAAGCCAAACAGATCCGTAACGACGTGCAGTTGGTGAAAAACGCGATCACCGCAGGGAAAAGGGTGGTTTGCAGCCTCGCACCCTCTTTTATCGCAGATTTTCACACACACGATGTTTCCGGCATGGCGGCGGCGCTGAAGCAGCTTGGTTTTGCCGATGTGCAGGAGACAGCGATCGGTGCGCAGATGGTCAGCGACGAGTATGCGGCGATCATGCGGCAGCACCGGCAAAGCATAATCATTTCCAGCTGCTGCCCCGCCATCAACCTGTTGGCGCAGAAGTACTATCCCACCATGCTCGCCCATCTCGCCAAGGTGCTCACCCCCGCGCAGGCGCATTGCAAGCTGCTAAAGCAACAAAACCCCGATTGCTTTACCGTGTTCGCCGGTCCCTGTATCGCAAAAAAAGACGAAGCGGACAACAGCCCCTACATCGACGTTGCGCTCACCTATGACGAGCTTCGGGACTGGATGACGGAGGAACAGGTAAACCTGCCGGATATGGAATCGGAGGCCGACGAGGGCAAACGCTCGCGCTTCTACCCGGCCACCGGCGGCATCCTGAAAGCAACCGAGCAGATTTCCGGCTACCGGCGCGTCGCCATCGACGGCGTGGATAACTGCCGTATGGCTTTCGACGAGCTGGAGCGCGGCAAGGTGAAGAACGTGTTCATCGAAATGAGCGCCTGCGAGGGCAGCTGCATCAATGGCCCCTGTATTCGCGAACATCGGGAGCGCCGCATCAAGGGCGCATTGCGCGTGGACGCTTACGCGGGCGACGAGCGTTTCACCATCGAGGCTCCACCGGAAAGCGTCAGCCGTTCCTTTGCGTTTCTGGGTGGGAAAACCGTCAACTTCGGCAGCGAAGCCATTAACGCCATGCTGCTTAAAATGGGGAAAACCAGCCCGGAGAAGGAACTTAACTGCGGCTCCTGCGGCTACCCCACCTGCCGGGACAAGGCGGTGGCCATTCTGCAGGGCAAGGCGGAGATCAGCATGTGTTTGCCCTTCCTGAAGGAGAAAGCCGAAAGTTTCAGCGACACCATCATCAACAACACGCCCAACGCCGTGCTGGTGATGGACGAGCAGCTGGTAGTGCAGCAGATTAACCGCGCGGCGGTCAAGCTGTTCCGTTTAACGGCTGAAACCGACATTCTGCACGAAAACGTGGTACGGATTCTGAACCCTGAGCCGTATAAAACTGTAGTGGTTTCGGCGCACAATACAGTCGGCACCTGCCGCTATCTGGCCGAATACCAGCTCTATATCGAAGAAACCGTGCTGTACGACCGGCAGTACCATATCGTAATCGCCATCATGCGCGATGTGACCGAGCGCGAAACCATGCGCGGTAAAGACGACGATCTGCGCCGCCGCACGGTGGAAACGGCCGACCGCGTCATCGACAAGCAGATGCGCGTGGTACAGGAGATCGCTTCGCTGCTGGGCGAAACCACCGCCGAAACCAAGCTTGCCCTCTCCAACCTGAAGGATGCGATGAACCGTGAATAATCTTTGGACGGAAGCAGGCTATGTGAGCCTGAACAAGCGTGGCGAGACCCTTTGCGGCGACCGTGTGGAAGTTGCGGGCGGCGGGGAGGACGACATAACCCTCGTGCTGGCCGACGGGCTGGGCAGCGGCGTGAAAGCCAACATTCTGGCAACCCTTACCAGCAAAATCACCTGCACGCTGCTAAACGGCGGCATGCCCATTGAGGAATGCGTTTCCACCATCGCGAGCACGCTTCCCGTTTGCAGCGTTCGCCAGCTGGCTTATTCCACCTTCACCATTTTGCGTGTTACCGAGAACCGCATGGCGCAGATTATCCAGTTCGACAATCCCGCTACCATCGTGTTGCGCAACGGCGAGCCGATGGATTATCCCACCGTTACCCGCGTCATCGCGGGAAAATCCATCTGGGAAAGCACCTTTCCCGTCGAATGTGGGGACGTGCTCATCGCCATGAGCGACGGTGCGGAATACGCGGGCGTCGGCAGCGCGTTCAACTTCGGCTGGACGCGGGACCGTATCGCGCAATACGCCAGCGCCAATTACCTGCCGCAAAATTCCGCCAAAAGCACCGCCGGACTGATTGCGGACGAGTGCGGCCGCCTGTACGGCGATCAGCCCGGCGATGACACCACCATCGCGGTACTGCGCGTGCGCAGGCGGCACCCCGTAAATCTGGTGGTCGGCCCGCCCGCCGACAAAACGCAGGACATGAAAATGATGAATCTTTTCTTCGCCAAAGAGGGGGCGAAAATTGTCTGCGGCGGTACCACCAGCCGGCTGGCGGCGGACTACCTGCACCGGCAGCTGGTTCCCTCGCTGGATTATCCGGACCCGGACGTGCCGCCCACCAGCGTCATCGAGGGCGTCGATCTGGTAACCGAAGGCGTGGTGACGCTTTCCAAGGTGCTCACCTATGCGCGGGATTTTCTGGACAGCGCCAAGCTCGCGCCGGACTGGGCCGTCGGCAAGGACGGGGCCAGCCAGATTGCCCGCGAGCTGTTTGAAAACGCAACCGACATCAACTTCTTTGTTGGACTGGCTATCAATCCGGCGCACCAGAACCCCGATTTGCCCATCACTTTCGGCGTCAAGCAGCAGCTGATCCAGTCGCTGGCCGAATGCCTGAAACAGATGGGCAAGCACATACGCCTTTCCTATTTTTAGCCAACAGCCTGTTTGATCGCTTTGCAATCACCGGGAAAGCAGACAGGCGGCACAAACCAAAAACGCCGCCGGTAACGCCTTCCGCTCTGTTCAGGGCTGAAGCGGCTGCACTGCTGCAAGCTCAAGGGGTTTGCATAATCTTCACCTGATCTTGCCGTCCGGAACCGGGGACCACACGATACATGGAGGTGCCTATGCGTCTTTTTGATACCGACGTCCAGAAACTGAAATATGAGGTGCTGCGGGAGGTGGCCCGCCACGCCTATGAAGACCGGCTGGCGGACAGTTACCTTGACATTCCCAAGCTGATCGCCCCGGGCCCCAAGCCGAAAACGCGCTGCTGTGTTTACAAGGAGCGCGCCATTCTGGCCGAACGCGTTAAAATGGCGATGGGCGGCGACCAAACTAACCCGAACATCGTGGAAGTGATCGG
>JAQUXV010000149.1 GCA_028692205.1 Eubacteriales bacterium | reverse complement strand
TATAAATTTGCTGTACGGTGGTACGAGCGATTTTCATGTACCCGCTGCATTCTTCCTGTGAAAAGTTTTCGTTGTCGATCAGGCGTATGGTCTCGTATTCGTCCACCGTCATCACGACAGCTTCGTTCGGTGTCTGCTGTTCGCCGCCAGGAATAAACTCGTTTACCTGCGGCAGGCAACAAACAACACGCCATTTTCTGGGCCTCGGCATGACCATCTTCCTTCCGCGATGAAACAGCCAAAGCGTCCTCCGGCTGTTTCTGCTATACGATGTTGGGGGTTATAGCGTTTCAAGCCGCCTGTCTATCGCAGCCAGTCGCTGCTTTAGCGCTTCCTTTTGCGCCGCCAGGACTTCCTTCTCCGAAAGGTTGTCAGGCCAACGCCTGAACCCCCGGCCATTGCCGCAACCTCTGAGGTTTCCCGCATGGCGGTTGCAGCCGTAACCACCGCACATACCGCCCCAACGAGGGCCCGTGCCATCCATATTCGGCATAATAATCACCTCCTCGTGTTTGTGACATATGCCATTAACAATTACACAGTACCATCATTATCGGCATATGTCAATAACGAATCCAGTAACATTTTAAGCATACCTGTAACAACAGGCAAATCCCAACTTCGGTGCAGCAGCGAAACCATGGGAAAGCTTGACTTGGAAAATGCTGTGATATACAATAATCAACGGATACAAATCAAAAACAGTTAATAAATGTCGCAAACGCGAAGGATTGCAGGTGAGCTTTTTGAAAGTTGTACTGCTTGCTGGCGGTTTTGGCACGAGAATATCGGAAGAATCCCAATATAAACCGAAGCCGATGATCGAGATCGGCGGACGGCCTATTTTGTGGCACATTATGAAGGGATATTCTCATTTCGGCTTCAATGACTTTGTCATTTGCGCCGGTTATATGCAGCATGTTATCAAGCAATGGTTTTCCGACTACTATTTATATACGAGCGATGTAACCTTCGACTTCGCCAACGACAATCAAATGATCGTACACAACCGCCATACGGAAGCATGGCGGGTAACGATTGTGGATACGGGCCTCAACACCATGACGGGCGGGCGCGTGAAGCGCATACAGCCTTATGTGGGGAATGAACCGTTTATGCTCACCTATGGCGACGGGGTGTGCGACGTGGATGTGCGCAAAACGCTCGCCTTCCACCACGACCACGGCAAAATCGCTACGCTGACCTCCGTGATACTGGAACAACAAAAAGGTGTGCTGGATATTGGCGGCGACAATGCCGTGCATTGCTTCCGAGAAAAACAATCAAACGACGGTGCGTGCATCAACGCGGGCTACATGGTTTGTGAGCCAAAGATATTCGATTATATTCAGGGCGACTCGACGGTGCTGGAACGCGAAACGCTTCCCGCGCTGGCCGGAGACGGAGAACTGATGAGTTACGCCCATGAAGGATTCTGGCAGTGTATGGACACCAAACGGGAAAAGGATACGCTGGAAAGGCTCTGGGAGAGCGGCAACGCCCCCTGGAAGGTGTGGGATTGATGGATGCCGGGATGCTGGAGTTTTATCACGGCAAACGCGTGCTGGTAACGGGCCATACCGGCTTTAAGGGAGGCTGGCTTTGCAGAATGCTGCAAAACGCCGGCGCGCAGGTTGCCGGGTACGCGCTGGACCCGGTCGCAAACCCCAGCCTGTTCTCGCTTGCCGAAATCGGCGCGAATATGGCGGACAACCGGGGCGATATTCGGGATCTGGCACGGTTGCAAGCCGTATTTGAGGATTTTCAGCCGGAGATTGTGTTTCATCTGGCGGCGCAGCCGATTGTACGGCAGGGATATGCGCAGCCCGTCTCAACCTATGAAACCAATGTGATGGGTACGGTGAACGTGCTGGAATGCGCGCGAAACTGTAAGAGCGTTCGAAGCGTTTTGAATGTTACGACCGACAAAGTATACCGCAACAGCGAGTGGGCGTGGGGCTATCGGGAGACCGATCCGCTGGATGGCTTCGACCCTTACGCAAACAGTAAAAGCTGTTCGGAGCTGGTAACGAGCTGCTATCGCAACAGCTTTTTCAGCCTGCCAGGCTCGGCGGCCCTGTCCACCGCGCGTGCAGGCAACGTAATCGGCGGGGGTGATTTTGCCGCCGACCGGATTATTCCCGATTGCGTTCGCGCGGTTCAGGCGGGCAAGCTGATTGAGCTGCGCAACCCGAATTCTGTTCGCCCTTACCAGCACGTGCTGGAACCCTTGTCCGTATACCTGATGATTGCCCGCGCCCAGCTGGAAAATCCGGCGCTTGCGGGCTGTTACAATGTCGGGCCGGAGGACCGGGACTGTGTTACGACGGGTGCTCTGGCGGAGATGTTCGTCAGCGCGTGGGGCAATGGTGCAGTCTGGAAAGCCATAACGCAAAACGGGCCTCACGAGGCGAACTATCTAAAACTGGATTGCTCAAAGTTAAAGGCGGCCTTCCAGTGGCAGCCGCGCTTTACGATCGCGCAGGCTGTGCAGCTGGTTTGCGATTGGACAAAGGTCTGGCTTTCGGGCGGAAACGTCGTCCGGGAGATGGATCGCCAGATCGCTATCTATTTTGAAAAATGAACGGAGAGAAACCCATGTGGCAATCGGAAGACCAGGCAAGAGAAGAAATAAAGACGATGGTGGCGGAGTATTACCGCCAATTTATGAATAAACCAAACCATTTTGAACCCGGCGACCGTATCGCATACGCCGGTCGTTACTTTGACGAAAGCGAAATGACCGCCCTTACGGACGCAACCTTGGACTTTTGGCTGACCACCGGCCGTTTCGCCGAACAGTTCGAAAAAGAATTCGCCGGTTGGATCGGCATTCGTTACGCGCATCTGGTCAACTCGGGTTCCTCAGCCAACCTGTTGGCGTTCAGCGTGCTTACCGCGCCGGAACTGGGGGAACGGCGCATTCGCCGCGGAGATGAAGTAATCACCGTTGCATGCGGCTTTCCAACCACCGTGGCCCCGATGCTGCAATATGGTGCCGTACCCGTTTTTGTGGATGTAACTATCCCCCAGTATAATATTGATGCGGCTCGGCTGGAAACGGCGCTGACCGACAAAACCAAGGCAGTGATGCTGGCGCATACTTTGGGAAACCCGTTTGATTTGAAAGCCGTGCGGGACTTCTGCACGCGTCACCAATTGTGGCTGGTGGAAGATAACTGCGATGCGCTCGGCTCCCGCTATACCATCGACGGCATCACAAAGTACACGGGCACGTGGGGCGATATCGGTACCAGCAGCTTTTACCCGCCGCATCATATGACGATGGGCGAGGGAGGATGCGTGTATACCGATAACCCGCTGCTGCACCGGCTGATACTATCCTACCGGGATTGGGGGCGCGACTGCGTGTGCCCGTCCGGGCATGATAACACCTGCGGGCACCGCTTCGACGGGCAGTACGGCCAGTTGCCAAAGGGGTACGACCATAAATACGTTTACAGCCATTTCGGCTACAACCTCAAAGTAACGGATCTGCAGGCGGCTATTGGCTGCGAGCAGCTGAAAAAGTTGCCTAACTTTATTGCCCGCCGCCGCGGAAACTGGAACAGGCTGCGGAAAGCGCTTTGCCAGGCAGAAGATCGGATGGTTCTCCCCGTGCCCGCCGAAAACAGCGAGCCGAGCTGGTTTGGTTTTTTGATTACGTTAAAAGGCGAATACGCGGCGCGGCGCGAGCGTGTGGTGCGTGAGATTGAACAGGCGAACATACAAACCCGTCTTCTGTTTTCCGGCAACCTGACGCGCCATCCCTGCTTTGACGATATCCGGGATACGGATGCATACCGAGTGTCCGGGAGCCTGAAAAATACCGACATCATCACGGAAAGTACCTTCTGGGTAGGCGTATATCCGGGTATGACCGATACGATGATCGACTACACGGCAAAAGTGATCCTGAAAGCGGTCGATGTGGAATGCTGAACCGCGTCAGGGCGTGGATCGCCCGAATGGAAGCCAACCCAAAATATGCGCCGTATACGCAGTTTGTTAAATTCGGCATCGTGGGCGTCGGCAACACGCTGATTTCACTGGTCACGTATTGGCTGTGCTTTTACGGCTTCGGCTGGTATTACCAAATCAGCAATGTCCTCTCGTTTCTGGTCAGCGTGACCAACGCCTATTACTGGAACAGCCGCTATGTATTCAAAAACGGGCGGGATTATCACTTCCGGGAGCACTTACGAGCCTATTTCAAGGCCATGGTTTCTTATGGGAGCACCTTCCTCTTAAGCACGGCGCTGCTGACGCTCTGGGTGGAGGTTTGCGGCATCAACGCGGGCCTTGCGCCGCTGATTAACCTGTTAATCACCATTCCACTGAACTTTTTTTTAAACAAACATTGGGCATTTCGAAACAAAAAGAATGAATCGCCTGTAGACCGGAAGGAGAGCTGAACCATGCGGCAGCGTGCGGCGGATTATATTGCCGATTTTCTGGTGCAAAAGGGGATTACGGCCTGCTTTACGGTGGTGGGCGGCGGCGCCATGCACCTGAACGACGCGTTCGGCCACAAAGAGGGGCTGCATTGCCTGTATAACCACCATGAACAGGCTTCCGCCATCGCCGCGGAAGCCTATGCGCGCATCCATAACAAGCCTGCGCTTTGCTGTGTTACCACCGGCCCGGGCGGTACCAACGCGATTACCGGCGTGCTGGGCGCGTGGCTGGATTCGCTGCCGATGCTGGTGATTTCCGGGCAGGTGCGCTATCAGACCACCGCGCGTAGCACGGGGCTGCCCCTACGGGCGATGGGCGATCAGGAGTTTGATATCACGAAAGCCGTTTCCTGCATGACGAAAATGGCCGAGATGGTTACGGATAAAAGCAATATCCGATATGCGATGGAAAAGGCGCTGTACCTGAGCACGCATGGCCGTATGGGCCCCTGCTGGCTGGACATCCCGTTGGATGTGCAGGGCGCGACCCTTGAAACCGACGAACTGGAGGGGTACGATCCCGGCGAAGCGGAGTTGGTTCCATCGCCCTTAGATGCGACGATTGATCAGGTAATCGCCAAAATACAGGCTGCAAAGCGACCGGTTTTTTACGCGGGCAACGGCGTCCGCCTGAGCGGCGGGCAGGAGCAGGCATTGCAGCTTGCGGAGCGGCTGCGGCTCCCCGTGGTTACCTGTTGGGACAGCATCGACCTGATTGCGGACGAGCACCCGCTGTATGTTGGGCGGGCGGGCATTATGGGGGACCGGGCGGGCAACTATGCCGTACAGAATGCCGACCTGCTGCTGTGCGTCGGCAACCGGCTGAGCGTGCGGCAGGTAGGGTATAACTTCGCCACATGGGCGCGGGAAGCCTACAACATTGTGGTAGATATTGATGCGGCGGAACTGAAAAAGCCGCTGATCCATATTGAACTGCCGATTCAGGCCGACGCGAAGGATTTTCTGTTGCGTATGCTGGAGAAAACGGACAGCCTAAGCGCGCCGGACAGGGCTGCGTGGTTAGAGCGATGTGCGGCGTGGAAGAAGGATTATCCCGTCGCGAAGGATGAATGCTTTATAAACGGAGTTGCGAACGTCTACGCGTTCATCCACCGGCTCAGCGAAGGTCTGCCGGAGAATAGCGTGACGGTGGTGGGCAACGGCAGCGCCTGTGTGGTCGGCAGCCATGGATATGTCATCAAAAAGGGGAGTCGGTTCCTCATCAACTCCGGGGTTGCCGCGATGGGGTATGATCTGCCCGCGGCAATCGGCGCGAGTATGGCGTCGGGGAAAGGTGAAATCATCTGTGTTACCGGCGACGGCAGCATCCAGATGAACCTGCAGGAATTGCAGACCATTTTAACCAACCGTCTGCCGATTCGTATTTACGTAATCAACAATCAGGGATACCACAGTATCCGGCAGACGCAGCATAATCAATTTAAAGAGCATTGCACGGTTGGCATCGGGCCGGAAAGCGGCGACCTGGAATTCCCGGACATGGAAAAGCTGGCGGCGGCGTACGGCTACCCCTATTACGCCATCCGAACCAACGGGGATATGGAACAGATTATCGGCAAAACCATCGCGGCGAAAGCACCGTTGATTTGCGAAGTGTTCGTTTCGCCGGTGCAGTGCTTTGAGCCCAAATCATCCAGCCGCCGCTGTGCGGACGGCGGCATGTACAGCCCCCCGCTGGAAGACCTGTATCCGTTCCTCCCTCGGGAAGAGCTGGCCCGCAACATGATGATCCCCATGGTGGACGAACAATGAAACGAGTGATCATTACCGGCGCGAGCGGTATGCTGGGCGCTACGCTTGCCGCAAAGCTTGCGGAGGCAGGCATTGCGGTGCTTGCCCTCATCAGGCCTGGAAGCCCCAAACGCCGTAATCTGCCCGCGCATCCGCTGATCCGGGTGCTGGAATGGGAACTGAACGGCTTAGCCGCGCTTACCCCGGAAAGCGCAGCAACGAAATACGTCGAACAAACGGAGCGGGCAGACCAGAATGACTTTTTTGAAGCCCCTTTCGATTGCTGCTATCATTTTGCATGGAACGGCACCTATGGCGATGCGCGGGAGGACATTCCCTGGCAGGAAGCGAATGTGCGGCATACGCTGGATGCGGTCGCGATGGCGGCGCGGATGGGTTGTCGCAAGTTTATCGGCGCCGGTTCGCAGGCGGAATACGGGCCTGTGGAGGCGGAGGG
>JAQUXV010000148.1 GCA_028692205.1 Eubacteriales bacterium | reverse complement strand
CCGTCAGGTCCGGCGTTGCTCCGTCTATCTGCTCCCGGGTCAGGCTTCTTGCATTGGTCCGTTCCATCACCGTTACGCGCGGGTCGTTACGCAGTTTCCAATCCAGCTGGCCGTATCCCACATCAATCGCAAATACATGCTTTGCCCCGGCCCGGAGCAATACGTCCGTAAAACCGCCGGTTGCCGCGCCGATATCCAGCGCCGTGTAGCCCTCGGGCTTAACCTGAAAAACATCCAACGCTTTTTCCAGCTTCAGTGCGCCGCGACCCACGTAAGGGTGCGCGGGGCCTTTAACGTTCAGCTCGTCCGCTTCCGTTACCAGCTCGGAAGGCTTCAGCACCTTTACTTCGCGCACATACACGTTGCCGCTCATAATCAGCGCCTGCGCTTTTTCACGGCTGTCCGCAAGCCCTCTTTGAATCAGCGCTATGTCCACCCGTGTTTTATCACTCATCGCTTTTTGCCCCCGGTTCGAGCGCCTCGCGAATTCGCCGGCACAGGCTTTCCTCGTCCAGTCCCGTTTCCATCAGCAGGCTGCGATGATCGCCCTGCGGCACAAAACGGTTTTCCACTCCGAGGGTACGCACCGTCAACCCGCCGCCGTGCGCGGCATTGTATTCCAGCACTGCGCTGCCGAAGCCGCCGTCCACCACGTGCTCCTCCAGCGTAAACACCTGCTTTTTTTGTTCCAGTAGCCGGGAGAGGCAAAACCCGTCCAGCGGTTTCACCGTGGAAGCGTTCACAACTTCCACTTCGATTCCCTCATCCTTAAGCTTTTGCGCCACATTCAGCGCCGCGCCCACCATACTGCCCACCGCCAGGATCGCCGCGTCGGTTCCGGCCAGCAGCGTGCGCCAGCGTCCCAGCAGGAACGGCCTCGTCGGATAGGACGCGTTGGGCGTAACCGCCGTTTTCGGGTAGCGGATGGCGCAGGGCGCGTTCAGTTCCAGCGCCGCATGCAGCATATCCGTCAGTTCGCCGGAATCGGCAGGCGCAAGCAGTGTAATATTGGGGATATGGCGCAGGTATGCGATATCAAACAACCCCTGATGGGATTGCCCGTCCTCGTTGCCCAGCCCCGCACGGTCCAGCAGGAACACGACGGGCAAATTTTGCATGCACACGTCGTGCAGCACCTGGTCGTACCCGCGCTGCAGGAACGTGGAATACACAAAGAAGAACGGTCGCATACCGCCTTTGGCAAGCCCGGCGCTCATGGTAACGGCATGTTCTTCGGCAATCCCCACGTCGAAATACCGGTCCTTGAACTTTGCCTTAAACCGGTCCGCGCCCGTGCCCAGCGGCATAGCGGCTGTAACCACAACGATACGCGAATCCTTTTTCGCCATTGTTGCCAGCTCGTCCGCCGCCACCTGCCCGTACAGCGTATGGGAGCGTTTTTGTTTCTCGCCGCTCTCAATAAAGAACGGCGGCGTGCCATGGAATTGTTCGGGGCTCTTTTCCGCTTTTCGGTACCCGTTGCCCTTTTTGGTGCAGCAGTGAATTACCACCGGCTCGTCCAGCGCTTTGGCGCGTTTGAATATCTTTTCCATCGCGCGGATATCGTGCCCGTCAATCGGCCCAAGGTATTTGAAGCCCAGCGCCGTAAAGAACCCTTCGTCTACGAACAGCGTTTTTATGGACTTGTTCACGGTGTGTACCATCCGCTCGAGGGGTGCGCCGATCACCGGTATTTTCAACAGATTGTGCTTCACGCGCTTTTTGGTTGTGTTCCAACCGGCGCTGGCGCGCAGCTGTGCCAGATGGTTGTTCAGCGCGCCCACGTTTTTCGCAATGGACATCTGATTGTCGTTCAGCACAATAATCAGCTTGGTTTTCGTATTTCCGCAATCGTTAATCGCTTCGTAGCACATTCCACCCGTCAGCGCGCCGTCGCCTACAACCGCTACCACCTGGTTGGCGCCTCCGGCCAGATCGCGCGCGCGCGCAAGCCCAAGCGCGGCGGAAATCGCTGTGCTTGCATGCCCGGTTTCAAAGCAGTCGTGCTCGCTTTCGGAGCACTTGGGGAAACCGGAAAGGCCGCCGTAGCAACGCAAGCTGTCAAACCGGCAGGCACGCCCCGTAAGCAGCTTATGCGTATAGGATTGATGGCCTACATCAAACACAAATTTATCTTCCGGCGTGTGGAACACACGGTGAAGCGCAAGCGTGATCTCCACCGCCCCCAGATTGGAGGACAAATGTCCGCCGTTGCTGGAAACCGTATGGATGATGGTCTCGCGGATTTCATCCGCCAGTTCCTGGCACTCGCCGTAACTCAGGTTCCGGATGTCATCCGGCTTTTGGATCTGGGAAAGCTTCAAATTGTCGCTCCTTCAGGCGTTTTTCGCGCCGAATTTCGCGCCGGCCTTGCCGCCGGACGTGAGATTGGTCAAAATATCGGAGGTAAAAGCATAGTTGCTGTCATTCTTCTCTTCATGCGCGCGCATCGCACAGGCGACCATTTCGTCGACCAGCTTCGAATACGGCACGCCGCAGGGCTCCCACAGGTAAAAAGCCATCGATCCCGGAATGGTGTTGATTTCGGTAATGTACAATTCTCCCGTCGGTACATCGAACATATAGTCGATTCGCACAACACCCTTGCAATCCATATTGTTGAAAATATCGACGGAAAGCTTCTGAACGCGTTCCCGAAGCTCCGGCTCGATGGGCGCGGGCAGTACGCGCTTGAGCGACGCCATGCCTTTGGAGCCGCCGCCGCTTTGAATGTACTTATCCATAAAGCTCAGCAGATCGCCGCCGGTAACGGGCATTTCGATCTCGGAGGGGCGCGCCTCTCCGCCGTAGCCCAGCACCGAACAATTGAGTTCCAGCGGATTATCGAGGCCCTTTTCCACCATTACTTTGCGGTCAAACTCAAATGCCAGTTCCAGCGCATCGCGAAGGCTCTCGCGATCCTTCGCTTTGCTGACGCCGATGGAGGAACCCAGCGACGCGGGCTTTACGAACACAGGATATGGAATCCTGCTTTCGATCTCCTCCATTACCTTCTCCGGTTCCTTTTGCCATGTATTCCGAAGCGTGCTGCACCCGGGCAGCACCGGGAAACCGCCTCCCTGAAAATACTGCTTCATATAAACTTTGTCCATGCCTACGGCCGAAGGCGCCACGCCGGAGCTGGTATAAGGGATGTTGCACATCTCCAGCATTCCCTGCAGGGTTCCGTCCTCGCCGTGCATCCCGTGCAGAACGGGAATCACGCAGTCCAGGCGGGCCACCAGCCGAACCTGTTCGTGCCCGAAAAGCCCTTTGGCGGGTTCAACGGTTGTCAGCGTGCCGGAACCGGCGGTCACATCCAGCTGTACCTTATAAACGCCTTTTGCGTTCTCATCAAAATTCGAATAGGTGCGGATATCCCAAAGCGCCTCGCCGGAATACCAGCCGCCCTTCATGCTGATATAGATGGGAATCACGTCGTACTTGCCGCAGTCCACCGCTTTCATCAGTTGCAGCGCACTGATTACGGATACCTCATGCTCGGAGCTGCGGCTCCCGTAAATCACACCCAGTTGTATTTTGCTCATCATTAAACCTCCTGTGTTACGCCTCTTGATAATGGTCGGGCAAATCGTTCTCGTAAAGCACGGTGTCGCCCTTGCGGGCAAGCGTGGTCAGAAGCGCCGTAGACGCGTCCAGGCTGTCGACCCGGTGGATGTTCTCCTCCGGGAAGCCCGCTTCACGAAGCCCTTCGAGAATCGGCTGCGCCCGCTTTTTGCCTACAATAATAGCAATATCCGCCGCGCCCGCGATGGCGCGCCCAAATTCCTTGTTATACTCAGCCTCATGTACGCCCAGTTCCACCATACCCGGCGTGATGATGATGCGCCGTTCGGGGAACTGGGAAAGCACTCGAAGGGCAGCCTTTGCGCCGACAGGGTTGGCGTTGAAGGCGTCGTTGATCACGGTAAAACTGCTCGGCGACTGGATGAGCTCCAGCCGGCTCGGTATCGGCTGCAGCTTGCGGATGCCGTTGGCGATCTGGTGCAGCGTAAGCCCCAGCCCATCGGCTACGGCCGAAGCGGTAAGAATGTTTAAAATATTATGTTCGCCCAACAGCCGCGTTTGGCAGCGGATGGTGCCTTTTCCGCGGATACACAGGTCAAACGAGCTTCCCTCGGGCGAGACGGCGATGTTCTCGCTCCACACGTCCGCTTCCCCGGCTTTCAGGCTGATGAGCGTCTTGGGCTTCTCAGTACGGTCGTACAGCTGTTTACAGATCGCGTGATCGTCGCAGAAATAGCTGTGGGAATCCGCCGGAAGCGCTTCGATCAGCTCATACTTGGTTTTGGTAACGCGCTCGATCGTCCTGAACGTTTCCAGATGCTGCGGCCCCACCGAGGTCAGCACCCCGATGGTGGGCCGTACCAACCGGCACATTTCCCGAATATCGCCCACGTGCCGGGCGCCCATTTCCGCCACAAACACCTGATGGGATGGCGAAAGCTTCTCGCGGATCGCGCGCGAAACACCCATCGGCGTGTTAAAGCTCGCAGGCGTAACCAGCGTAGGATATTTTTCCGAAAGGATTGCGCCGATAATATGCTTAACGGACGTTTTGCCGTAACTCCCCGTAATGCCGATGCGGACAAGCCCTTTGTTGTTCATCAGCTTCCGGCGCGCATCACGGAAATACAGC
The DNA here is from genome assembly GCA_028692205.1 of Eubacteriales bacterium. The sequence continues at coordinate 2,055 of JAQUXV010000148.1, read as the reverse complement.
TCGCTGATCGCCTTTTCCACCGGCCATGCCAGCAAGCCGGAAAGGGCTACCCAAAGCGGCAGCAGCAGCGGCCACAGTGCGGGAAGGATGGCCAGCGGGCTTTGCGCGATCAAAAAGGATGCCGCAGCCATTACCACAAACGATACGCCGTATAGCCGCTTCATGCGCCCGGTAAGTACAAACTTCTTTTTCGCGTGTTTTTCGCTGAACAGCAAAGCGATCAATTTACCCAGCACGCAGGCTGCGGCAAGCAGCGCCACTGTCGCCGCTGCAAGCAGCCATTCCGGCGCCTGTGACGCGGAGATTTTATCGTACGCGTAATACAGCAGCACACAGACAGCCGAAACAAACAGGCCCGGCAGCCACGTGTGAACGCGGTTGCGGCGCAGCGAGCGGAAATAACCCGGAAACTGATAGCTTTCCAGTTGAAAGTAATGGTATATCGTCTTCGCCGCCAACAGCGAAGCGCATACGGGGTAAAGGGGCAGCAGCCATCGGAAACCGTCGACCGTCATCAGGCATGTTCCTCCATGAAAAATTGCTTTGCAATCACCGTAAAACGCTGCCATTGCTCCAGAAAGGCAAAGTGCGTGCCTCCCGTGAACACCACAAGGCCGGCGTCGGGAATGAGCTTTTCCATCGTTTCCCCCATCCATAGGGGCGTTTCGGTATCCGCATCGCCCCAAACGAGCAACGTCGGCGCCTGAATGCGGGAAAGCTGGGGCGTAAGGTCCTCGGTAACAAGCTTAACGAAAGTTCTGCGCATGTTCTCGTTGAGCTTCACATAATCCGGCGAGCCGTAACGGTTGCGCAGCGCCGTTTGCATCTTCTCGGCAATAGGCGAAAGGGTTGGAATGGTCTTCATTCTGTTTAGGAAAGCAGAGTATCGCTTGTAGTTGGCCGTCCGTTTGCCGGATTTCTCGGTTTCCGGCTTTCGCAGGCCCGCGCCCCCGGTGATGATCAGCTTTCCAACCAGCTCGGGATATTCAATCGCCAGCTTCAGCGCTATCCTGCCGCCGTGGGAATGGCCGATGATCTGCACAGGCGCAAGCCCATTTTCCCGAATCAGTTCCGCAACCTGTGCGGCAAACTCGGAGGCATCCCAAGGTTCGGGTGGTTCGTCGCTTTGACCGTGTCCGGGAAAATCCAGCGAGACGACCGTCGCCTCTCTGGCAAGCGCGTTCGTAATCGGCGAAAAGTAGCCGTGTTCGCAACCCCAGCCATGCAGCAACAGCACACGCGGCGCATCCGCCGACGCGCCCGGGGTAATTTCGTAAAAAATACGACAACCATGAACCGTCGTTTGCAAACCCGCACCACCTTTCCAGCAACACAAGGTATTTTACCCCATTACGGGCAAAAAGAAAAGTCCGTATCTGAAAACCCTATCATAGAACGGTTTGCTGTTTTTGTCCGAGGTATAATCGCGGGTTTTCTCCTATGGAGGCCGCCATGCTGCGCAGCGCTCCCGCCTCGTCCAGGAGACATGTGAAAGCATCTGCGCTTCTCCCGGCGTTACCAATCCGTCGTTTTACGGTTGTTGCGTTGGAAGTGTCCAGATATAACGGCGTTTTACACTGCTGATTTCCAGCTTGCCGGAGATGGCGCGCGGAACGCGCACGGTGCTTTCCAGCTCGCAGCGCAGTTTAAGGCAAGTTTTTACGCTGGGCAGGTTATCCGGATCGGTGGTAATTACCACCGTGCGCAGCCCGAACTGCGCCAACGCGGGCACGCAAAGGCCGCAGGCTCTGGCCGCGTAACCATGCCCGCGGAAAGGCGGATCAACGTGATAGCCGATATGCCCCAGATAAAACTGCTCCGCGCTGTCGCCGATGCGAAGGCTGATCTGCCCGGCATCTTTTCCGGTAACGCGCTCCACAATCGTGAACGTTACCGTATGCTCACAGCCGATCTGCCCGTTTCGCCCTATATAGTCATATGGAAAGAGAGCAAGCACATCGTCCCAAAGCATCGGTTCGCCATCCCGCCCAAGGCGGATGAACCGCCGCACCCATTCGGTTTTCATATTTCCTGTATGGTCACTTTGGGCAGAAT
>JAQUXV010000147.1 GCA_028692205.1 Eubacteriales bacterium | reverse complement strand
GCGGCCAAGAAGTACGGTTACTTCAAAGCGACGATCATGCCTGAAAACGCGGACAACAAGGCGGTAACCTGGAAGGTTGAAGGCCAGCAGGATACGTCGGGAACCTACAGAACCTACATTACTTCCAGCGGTAAGCTGTATATCGGCGATAATGAAACCGGCGACCCGGTTACAGGCCTGCTGACCGTAACCGCCACATCGGTCGGCAATCCGGAACTGGTATCCGAGCCGTGCTATATCACCGTCACGCCGCTGGCGGACAAGGTGACGATTAATATCGATTCCTCTGATGCACATCGCAGCGGTGACTACGCGCTGGAGGTTGCCAACCCGCATGACAATACCCTGCAGCTGCAGGCTGAGGTTACCCGCGGCGGCGCAACCACACCCAGCCAGGAGGTTGCCTGGAAGTCCAGCAGCACCAGCGTGGCAACGGTAAGCGACGCTGGGCTGGTAACAGCGATGCGGCCGGGTACGGCATACATCTATGCTACGGCCACGGACGGCAGCGGAAAGTACACCCGCATTACCGTAACGGTCACCAGCGCGCCGGACACGGTAGAAGTAACCGGGGTGACAAGCCTGCTTTCGGGCAAGAGCACGAAGATGAAAGCATCCGTGCAGCCCTACGGCGCCAGCAGCAGCGTTACCTGGGAGGTAACCCCGACTACGGCGGCGAGCATCGACCGTTACGGCACGCTGACGGCAAGGTACAACAGTGCGGACACGGAGCCTACAACCGTCCGCGTAGTTGCGACCTGTAAGGTGTATGGGTATACGGGCGACGATGAAACCGGCTACGTACAAAACAAACAGGTAGTCAGCGAGCCCTTTGAGGTCACGATTTACCAGCGCGCGCAGAGCGTATCCATCTTCACCTGCGATGAGCTGGGCGATCCGGCCACGGAAAACACGTACGCCATCGACCTGGGCAGCGGAGAAACCAGCTTGCAGCTCGGCGCGGCGGTTACCCCGGGCAGCGCCATACAGCGCGTGACGTGGAAGACTTCCAGCACCAAGATCGCCACGGTGGACGAAAACGGGCTGGTTACCGCGCATGCGCCGGGCAGCGTAACCATCTACGCCACCGCGGTGGACGGCACCAAGAAGTATGCCAAATACTATATTGTCGTAGGTGTTACGGCGCAGAACCTCGAAATTGCGATGAACGGCGCGCCCGTAACCGATGAGCCTTCGCTGGTATCTTACCAGAAGCTCAATCTGGACGCGATTTTCAATCCCACCAACACCAGCGTGCAATCCCTCACGTGGACAAGCAGCAACACGTCGCTTGCCACCGTGAGCAGCAGCGGGTGGGTGACGGCGAAAAAAGTCTACACGTCCCAGAAGGTCACCATTACCGCCACGGCGCGGGACGGCAGCGGCGTTACCGACAGTGTCGACCTGTGGATTCGCCCGCGCGCGACACAGGTGCAGATTTACTACGACGACGCGCTCACCAGCAAGTACACCACTGTGGAACTCGACCTGAACGCGGACGGTCACCACACCGCAACGCTGAGCGCCACGTGCCTGCCCTATGCCGAGGCCACCGAAACATCGCCGGGCGAAGCGCTGCAGGATGTGGTTTGGTACAGCTACAGCAGCAAGATCGCCACCGTGGACAACAACGGCCTGATTACGGCGCAGGCGGATGGCACAACGTACATCAGCGCTACGGCTGCGGACGGGTCCAAGCAATACGCGTACCTGAAAGTAATCGTAACCTGCAAGGCGGAAAAGGTGATTATCGATCCGGATAAGAACGTTTCCTCCGTTGCCTACGGCAAGAGCATCAAGCTTAACGCGACGGTCGAGCCGGACGGCGTATACAGCCGGTCGGTCACGTGGTCGATGGCGGACGACGCAAGCAAGGCGCTGGCGTACATCAGCTCCAGCGGCACGCTGACGGCAAAGAGCTACTCTTCCAGCATTGGGAAATCTGTACGGGTAGTGGCCACAACGAAGGTGCCGGGAATAACAGGCAACCTAGTTTCTTCAAGCACAGACGAAGAGAATGCCTACGAAGTTGCAATTACGGCCCGCACACAGCGGGTGCTGACCAATTACGGGTATGGAAAAGCATACGTGACTGCATACCTGTACACCAACCAGCTGCAGCTGAGCGCGGCCTGCGAGCCCATCGACACCGCCGGGCAGGAAGTAACATGGAGTACCTCCAGCAGCAAGATCGCCACGGTGGACGAAAACGGCCTGGTGACGTTCCAAACGGCCGGTCGGGTCTCAATCACCGTGAAAGCTGCCGATGGCACCGGCGTGAAGACCGTGGTTTACCTGAACATTCTCAAGTAATCAACAGGAAAAATAAATAGCAGGGAGCCGGAGCGAGTTTCGCTCCGGCTCCCTGCCGGTTTAGCCAAGGTTGGTTGGGTGGCGCCGGAGAGGCGCGTCGCCCCCGGCTGGGTTTGTTTCGTACGGTTTTGTTCGTCGCCGGAGCAACGCCGGTTTTACGCCGTTACACCGGTTTGCGTGGCTTTTCGCCTGCGAACCCGATCGCAGCTTTGCCGCGACGCCACAGGTGCCCTTCCCCGCGGTACAAGCCGGGCCTGCGGTTTGAAGTTTTCCGCAACAGCACGTATCACTCGAAAAGGCGATAGCCCTTTTGGTAGGCCGGGCTGGAGCGAGCTTTGCTCCGTCTGCAGGTCATACCCAATGCAATTGAAGATGAATCGGCGCACCGGGCGGTGTGTGCGCCCGGCAGCGTAGCCGCGGGATGGCTTGGCGATTGCCTGCCGACACTTTACCCTGAAAGATAAAGCAAAGCCCGTAAGGAATCGCCTTACGGGCTCTTGCCGGGATCGGCCCACAGATCATGCCACGGCGCACTGGGGGGCAGCGAGGCGAATTCTTCCCGTGTGTACACAGCCTGCACCGTTCCATCCTTTACGCGAATCAGCCGGTCGGCCAGCGCCAGCGAATCCGCCAGATTCACGGCCAGTATCAACACCGAAATCCCCTTGGAAAGCAGCCGCTCCATCAGCTTCCAAATTTGCATGCGTTGCTGTACATCCGCACCCATAAAAGGCTGCACGCACACGGCCACCTTGGGCCGCTGCAGCAGCACGCGGGTAAAAACCAGCTCGTACTTTTCCGGGCGGGACAGCGCTTCCACGGGCAGGTCGAACACCCGCTCGCCCAGCTCCTGCGCAAGCTCGCGCCGGATGCTTGCGCGCGGCGCGTTGCGCAGCCAGATATCCGGTATGCGATGGTCCAGCGAAAAGCAGAGATTGTCCATATAGCTTAGATCCGGGAAGAGCATGGTTTGCGTGGGTTGCTGCTGGATAACCGCGATATCACGGCTTTTTGCGGCGCGCAGCCGCTTGCCGCCCACCCGGATCGCGCCGCCGTCCGGCTTTGCCTCGCCGCTGAGCAGGGCGATCAGATCGTTCAGAATATGGTTGTTCAGGTCTTGCAGCACCACGCACTCGCCCGGCGCAATGCAAACGTCCAGCGACGCGATACGCCCATATTTCAGCGCGCTCAGTTCCAGCGCGGGCGGTGTGCCCGGCGGCACGGGCTGCATGCGTTCCTGCCGCTGCACCATCCGCGTGTAGGCTTCCACGCCGAAGCATTGCAGGGTTTCCGGAGGCGTGTCGGCGGTGGAAACTACCTTGGCGATCTGGCCGTTGACCATGATGGCTGCGCGGGTACAAATCTGCCGGGCTTCCTCATAGTGACGGCTGATGTATAAAAACGAAAACCCTTTTGCGGCGTAGTGCCGCAGAATGCGCTGAAGGCTGTCCAGCCGCGCGTCGCTGATGACGCTGCCGGGTTCCATCAGCACGATCAGCCTGCACCCGGCTACCACCGCTTTCACCAGTTCCGTAATAAAACGGGGGAAAGCGGTTAAATCCCGCGCGCACATCTCCGCGGACAGGTTCACACCCGTTTCCTTCAAAAACGGTTCCAGCTGGCGGTTGAGCACGCTGCGCCGGATGAGCCATTTCTTGAACCCCTGCCGGAGCACGAACACATTGTCCGCCACGGTCAGGTCGTCGGCCAGACCGCTGCGGCTTTCGATGACGGCGATACGGTTGTAACTGAAGTCCGATTGCTGCCAGTGATTCACCAGCTTGCCCCGGTAATACACATATCCGTAATGTAGCGGCAGGTTCTGCCGAAGCAGGCGGATGACCGCCGCCAGTCCCGTGTCGTTGATGGGAATCAAACCCACGATTTCCCCCGCGTCGATATCCAGGCAGAAATGGTTCAGCTCCGTGATGCCCTGCTCCCGGTAGGCTACGCGGTCCATGCGGAGCACTTCTTCTTTCATGCAAGCACCTCGCCGGACATCAGGTTGCGGTTGCTGGTAATCATCGGCAGCGTAATGCGCACATCGGTGCCCGCCATGGGGATGGAGAACACGTGCAGCCCGTATTCCTCGCCGAACAGCAGGTGGATACGGTTGTTTACGTTTACCAGCGCAACGCCGCCGTGCTGCTCCTCCTTGTCCTCCTGAAAGGCGCGTCCGCTTTTATCCAGCTGCTCGTTCAGGCGGGAAAGCGTCTGCTCATCCATGCCGATGCCGTCGTCCGAAACCAGAATGGTCAGCAGGTTTTCCGTGCATTCCAGCTTCACGGTCAGTTTGCCCGCGCCGATTTTGAACTCCGTACCGTGGATGATGCTGTTTTCCAGTATCGGTTGCAGTGTCAGCTTGGGGATGCGGCAGCGGTAAATGGCCTCCTTATCCTCCGGCGCGCAAACGATGTTCAGGTTCAACCGGGGGCCGAAACGATACTGCTGGATGCGGAAATAGGTTTCGCAGTTTTGCAGCTCTTCCTCAACCGACACCAGATTTTCCACCTTGCTGATGGTGTAGCGGAAAAAGACGGCGAGCGCCTCGGTCATGTCGGCTACGCTGCCCAGACCGGCCACCAGCGCTTCGCTGCGGATGCTCTCCAGCGTATTGTACAGGAAATGGGGGTTGATCTGGTTTTGCAGCGCGCGGTACTGCGCTTGCCGTTTGCTGAGTTTCAGCAGGCTGTTGGCGTTAAACTCGTCTTTCACGTAACGGGTCAGGCGCTCGGTAACGGGGCTGAGGCTCACGCCGCTGTTTTCCAGACTGGAAAGGGAATAGCCTTCCAGAAACAGGCCGATCATCCGCTCTGTGCGGCGGTAGGGGTGTACGACGATAAAATAAAACGCAAGGCAAAGGCCGATTTCCAGCACAATCGCCACAGTTACCATCCACGGCCACGCGCCGCTGCGGCTGGCCAGCAGGCAGCCCAGCGCCATCAGGAACACAATAACAACCTGTGTAACGGCGAAGGCGAACACGTTGTGGATTAGGAAGCGGGACTTCCATTTCATGTTGTTCCCTCCTTCAGCCGTACAGCTTGCGGTACTCGCTGGGGGTGAGGCCGGTTTCCGCTTTGAAAGTGCGCGTAAAGTGCTTCAGATCGCCGTAGCCTACGCTCTGGCAGATTTTTGCGACCGGGTAGCCGGTATCCCGCAGCAGGGCGCGCGCCTCGTCCATGCGGACGTGGGTAACATATTTGGCGAACCCCTCGCCGGTTTCTTTTTTGAACAGGGTGCTGAAATAATTCACGCTGAAACCGATAGCCGCGCTGACCTCCTCCAGCGTAATGGGGCTTGCGAAATGCTTGCGGATGTACAGTTTCGCGTTGCGGATCGGCTGCGCGTCGCGGTCGTTAAGCCGCTGACGGGTCTGGGCTATCTGCTCGCGCTGCAGCGTTCGCAGGCAGCCGAAAAGCTCCGTGGTTGAACCGCAAAGGGAGCAACGGTTGTCAAACTCGGCAAGCGCCGCTGCGCCGTCTTCGGAGCCCAGCCGATTCACAAACATCTGGCCCGCCATGCGCGTAAGGGTTTCCAGTTCCCAGCCGCGCGCGCCGGGCACCGAAACGGCCTCCTCCAGCACGGCGACGGCCGCATCGGCTTCCGCTTCGTCCAGCACATCGGCGGCATGGGCGGCGGCCAGTGTGTAGCGTGCCTGATAATCCATGTTCAGCAGGCCGGAGGCGATCGACTGGCCTTCCAGCAGGCGGCCGGTGCCCTCGATCAGCCGCTCCGCAAGGAGGTTGAGGGCTTCCGGCACCGAGGCGGCGAGCGCGGCAAACGTGGCGCAGGGCGCGCCGAGCGCCGCTGAAAACTCAATGGAGCCGAACAGGTTTTTTTCCGCCACCAACCGGTTCAACACCGCGCGAAGCTGCGAACGCAGCGTCTCCTGCCGCTCGCGGGGATAGTTGAACACACACACGAGGCAGGAGTCGCTGAAGCTTAAAACTGCTTCCGAACACTGCGCGGCGAGAATCGGCTCAAAAATACCGGTCATCTTTTCCTGCACGATGGAGAGGGACGGCTTGCCGAACCGGCTGGGGTCGTAATCCGGCTTCACCAGCAAAAGCTGTAAAACATCGTCTTTCGCGGCAAAGTGATAGGTGCGGGCGACGTCTTCCGTGTCGCTCGCGGCCAGACGTCGGGCCAGCAAATCGGTAATCAGCTTGGCACGCAGCAACTGGCGATCCCCGTCCCGGCGTTCGCGCAGGGATTCGATATCCGTCTGCTGCCGCCTGCGGGCGTGGCAGCGCCCCGCCATTTTTTCCAGCGAGCGGTTCAGCGCTTCCCGGTTAATGGGCTTGAGCAGGTATTCGCCCACGCCGAAACGGATGGCGGTTTGCGCATAGTCAAACTGGGCGTATCCGCTGATCACGATCACTTCCAGCTCGGGAATCAGCTTGTGCGCCTCTTCCACCAGCT
>JAQUXV010000146.1 GCA_028692205.1 Eubacteriales bacterium | reverse complement strand
ACTCCCTTGTTTATTCGAAAATTATCATAAATATAAATGGGTGTCAATAGAAATCCAAGAAAAAACAAAATAAGAACGAATTTCCGGCGAATATTCACGCACAAAGTGGATAATTATACTGTTGCATACAGGCGCTTCCGCAGCGGCGGAAGCAGCGTGCGGACGGCAGAGAAACAAAGCGGGAATCGTGCGTCAGTAGCGCTCCAGGGTAACCGAATCCAGCGTGACGGATGCGTTTTCCGCCCCCAGCAGCGAAAGCGTGCCTGCGCTGTCTGTACGGAAGGTCCATACCTGCGCGATGCCGCAATTCGTCATCAGGGCTTCGCTGGCGAACGCCGTTTCGCTGCCGGTAGCGGTTAACAGCGCCGTACACCAGGGAGCCTGCAGATCTTCGCAGTGCGTGCCGCGCAGGGTAAGGCGGTAGTCGGTACCCGGCGACAGATCGGCGGCAAGAACGCGGCGCTCGCCTGCGGCAAGCGTGACCGCGCTCTGCTCCGCAACCACCGCGGGCGCTTCGCGCTGCGGCACAAGCGGCATTGCGCCATGGTTTACGTATACGCCGTTAAAAAGCGAAATCACACAGTCAAAATCGTTCTGCTCCAGAAAATCGTACAGCGTGCTGGCCTTATAATAACGCATATCCAGCCGGACGCACTCGGAACAAGACACCGCCAGAAACGCGAAATACGGCTGTGAGTAACTATCGCCGATCAACAATATGCGCGGGCCGTCCGCGTTGCTCAGGTTCCGCACGTACTGCATTCCGCCGCCGCCATCCAGATAGGCGTCGTACGCATTGGTGGTATGAACCTCCCCGATGTGCGAACGCTCCAACAGCGCGGCTGCGAAATCACCGGTGCGGTACAGGCCGCGCTCCTGCCACCAGCATTGCAGGGAGGTGGCCCAATCCGGCATCAGAAGGCTGAAATCGTCCAGCCCCGCAAAATACACGCCTACCCGCTTGCCATCGCTGCCCAGAAAGCTGTCGACAAAGGTTTCCGCCTGCCAACGGGTGGGATCGTCGTCCGTTGGGTTCAGCGTCAGGCTGAAACGCGCGCGAAGGGTTTCCAGCGTTTTTCCGCAGGCCCACAAAGCGGTTTCCGGCTTCCAATGGTGGTCCGTGCGGAAATATGCGTCGTAATACGGCAGCCCGTCGGCAAGCATTTCCTCTTTCAGAGACAAGTACGCGATGCCAGCCTGCTTCAAATTAGCGATAATCTCTTCGCCGCGCTCCTGAAGATTCATCTCGATGGGAGATGGCAGCAACGAGGAATCCTCGTCACATTTATACGGAGCGTAGACAAACAAAAAGGGAATTCCGCGACCCGCAAGATACTCCGCCGTCTGCACCAGCGTGTCTGTGCTATTGGTAACGGCGGATTCTTCGGCGGTCTGGTAAATGCTGACCAGCGTACCGTTTTTCAGCAGCATTCGTTCGTTGAGCACCCGGCGGCCGGTTATGCGGGCCGCCCAGCCGTCGAGATCGACAAACGCGTCATGGCCGGAGAAGTTTTCGGTATACTCGGTCTCGATAGTGCTTTGGAAATTGCTCTTGCCAAAGGCAGTGTTCCATAGCTTTGCGATCGTGCCAAGATTGAGTGCGAAAAAAGTAAATATCGTCGCAATAAAGAGCAGGCCCAGCACCCGGTCGGCCCATTTTTTGCTTTGCATAGCCTGCCTCCTTTCCATGGGTTTGGGCGCGCCGCGCCATTGCCTGTTGGATGTTCGTTCATCCGATGAGAGACTGACGGCGAGCGGGCTTTTGGCGCGGTTGAACCGGGGTGTTGCCGGTTCCGGGAAAACCGTGCCGCAGACACGTTTCCCCGGCGCTTACCTAAAAGTTGAAATAGATAAACGGATTATGCGCTCCCATGATCAGCTGGGACAGCGCAACCGCAAACCCGAGCGCATAGCACGCGATAGAGAAAACTTCAAACACGGAAGCGCGCGCAGGCCCCGCGGCACGCAGCCGCTCGCCGAGCGAGCGTGGCAGCGGCGTGCACAGCAGCAGCCCCGCGAGCAGGGGAACCGCATACTCCCTGAGCTGGGCGAGGAAAGCCGTGTCCGCCAACGGATGCGCGTTCAAACCAAACAGGGTTTTCAGGTACAAAAGCGCCGCGCCCGCGCCCTCTGAGCGGAACAGCACCCACCCAAGCGCAACACACAGCAGGGTAAGCGCCCGGTACAGCGCGCGGGGCCAGCCGGGCCGCAGGCGGCCGGGAAGCCCGGTAAGCTTTTCAAAGGCGATCAGCGCAAAATAGTACAGGCCCCAAAACAGAAACGTCCAGTTGGCGCCGTGCCATACCCCTGTGAGCGTCCATACGACAAACAGGTTGAAAACGAGTCTGGCTTTGCCGCGTACGCGGGAACCGCCCAGCGGAATGTACACATAATCCCGGAACCATGTTCCCAGTGAAATATGCCATCGCCGCCAGAACTCCGACACCGAGGCCGAAATATACGGGTAATCAAAGTTTTTCAGAAAGTGGAAGCCGAACATGCGGCCAAGTCCGATCGCCATATCGGAATAGCCGGAGAAATCAAACAGAATCTGCATGGAATAGCAGATCAGCCCCAGCCATGCGTACAGCACCGACGAGGGAGCGATTGCGCCAAAAGCGTCGTCCGCAACTACGGACAGCGTATTGGCCAACAGGACTTTTTTCAGAAAACCGATCACGAACTGGCGCGCGCCCTGCGCAAAGTCGTCCACCGTAACCGTGCGCTGGTCGATTTCCCCGGCGATGGTTTTATAGCGGACAATCGGCCCGGCAATCAGCTGTGGAAACAGCGCCACATACAACCCCACGCGAAGCGGGTTTCGCTGCGCGGGAACATCCCCGCGGTAGACGTCGATCACATAGCTTAAAGCCTGAAACGTAAAAAAGGAAATGCCGATGGGCAGCGCGATCTTCGTAACGGGCAGGGACAGCGTAAAAACCCGGTCGAGGGCGGAAAGCGTAAAATTGAGGTATTTATAAACAAACAAACATCCGAGATTGGCGGTGATCGCGGCGGCCAGCACGGCGCGCCGGGCCGAAGGGCGGCGCAGACGGCTGATCCATAAGGCAAAAAGCGCGTTGGCCAGCACCGATGCGGCCAACACCAGCACAACGCGCGGCTCACCCCAACCGTAAAAGAAAAAACTGGCCGTTAAGAGCCAAAGGTTTCTCGCACGTTTTGGCAACGCGAAGTACACAAGCACCGTCACCGGCAGAAAGGCAAACAGGAAAAGCGTGCTGGAAAAGACCAACGAATCACTTCCCTCACGAAAAAGTTGAGGCATGGATGGCGAAAGCGGAGCGAATGGGGTACCCGTAGCCGAGCGCGCCGTTGGCGGCCCGCAAGGATACCGTCGGAATGAAACATTTGCTGGTTACCCTGCCGAAGGGTGAGCAAATCGCTTATACGATGCGGGATTGGTGCACCCGTTTCCGATGCGGACGGCGTTATGCAAGGCCGCCTGCGGCACATCTGTATCAGAAGGCAACTATGGGGAAAGCCGGGTGGTCAGGAGGCGGCGGTTGACGGAATGCCGGTATCCGCTTCCGCAACGGTTGGGCCACTCGACGGCGGCGACTGCGCAAACGCGGCGGCAAAGTAAACCGGCAACCCCAGAAACAACGCATAAAGATAGCGGAATTCACCCGAGAGCGGAGTACCAAGAAGCAGGAATCCCCAAAGCAACAGTACCGGGCTTAGCAATACCAGTGCTGCCCAACGGTGTCGCGCGGCGCTGAGCAGGGTTAAAAACCACATCGCCCATACGGGCCCGGCAATCATCCACGGCAGTGACCATACGCCGTTTTGGCTGAACAGCCGCCCCCAGGCACGGAGCAGCGCCACCGCCTGCGAGGGCAGCTTGGGGTAATTGCGAAGGCCGTTGTAATCTACGGCGATGCGCTCGGCATATACGTAAAACAGCCTTGGGAAATAGTAGCCGCTGTTCAGGTCGATCTGCGCGCGCAGGTAGCTCAGGGGATATTTGCGGCCCAGCGTAAGCCAAAGTTGCATCCACTCCGATTTGTGCGCGGCAAGGTATTCGGTGCCGCAGGTGGCGCGAACCAACTCCCGGATTGGGTCGGAGAGCACGCCTTCATATACATTCTTGATCTGGTTAACATCCATATAGCGGTCAAGCTGAGCCCGTTCCCCGTCGGTCAGGGGCTGATCGTCCACCACGACGCGCGCTATCTGCTGGAAGGGTACAAAAAAGCGATCCACATCGGTCGGCGCTTCCACACCCACCAGCGGATAAACCGCATATTGGATCACGGTTGCCAAAACCAACGCGGAAACAAGCGGCATAACCAGAACGCGGCGCTTTTTCCACAGGAATAGTGCGGCAATAATACAGAATGGTGCGAACATAGCCAACCCGTTTACACGCAGCAAGCAGATGAGTACCCCGGAAAGGAACATCAAAATAAGCTCAACACGATAGGGTTTCAACGTGGCCGCGCCGGTTGTGCGGTAGCGCCACCACAGCCGGAAACAGGCGGCGGTCAGCAGGAGAACGGCGGCGGAAAAGGGGACATCCTTCAAAATGGTCACACTGAAAAAACCGTGATACGGCATCAGGGCAAAAAACAGTGCGGCAGCAACGGCGATCCACCGTTTAACGCCGCAGGCATACAGCACATAAACAGCATAGGCGCAAACCATGGCCGTCAGCGCCATCTGTACAGCGCAGTAGGCGGCCACCGCCAGTGCGATATTCTGGTTTGTAAGGCTCATCACAGGCCTGACGATCAGACTGATTAAAAAGGTGTGCGCCGCGGAAAACAGCTGGTTATACGGCATTTCGCCCAGCGCCTGCCGAAGTTGCTCTTTGGAATCGGGCACCACGCTGCCCGGGAAAAATGCCAGCAGATACAGGCTCCAGCACAGCAGAATAACCGCGAACGGTAATAGAAACGCGATTCGCCGGGCTTTGCGGCTGGGGATTCCGGCTGTTTTCCGCAGACTGGTGTAGTCAAACGCGGCCCGCATCAACAGGAAGGTTACGCCCGCGTAGAAGGCCAGCAGGCCCAGCCAGACCGGCAACAGTCCCGGCACTTCGGCGGGCAGGGTGGTGGCTAGGCGGTGGTAATCCCCGGTAATATGAAAAAGCGTATACAGCGCCGCACAAAAAAACGCGGCCCACGCGCAGGCCCGTTGACAGCCGGGCCTGAAGGCCCGGCGATAGAACACGTAAAGCGGAAAGGCCAGCAGGAGGGGCACAAACCCGTCGCCGACAGACGCGCCCAGCAAAAACGCGAGCGCATAGGTCGACAGCAGCGCGCAAACCGCCGCGAACACGCGTTGCCGGCCGATGGACGAGAGACGGAGCTTCATTCCCACACATCCTCTTCAAGAACGAAAAGCAGCAACCAAGCAAGCTTTACATATTAACAAATTCTAGCATAGGGGACGCAAAAAAACAAGGCGCGACAGCTGCTTTGCAGCGTTGTGGCGGTGTTTTGGTATACGTGATCAGGCCGCTGTGTTCACGCTGCTGCTTTCGGGGATAGGATGGAAAAGGCAAACTGGCCCTTTTGGTAGTGTGGTTGCCTGTTTTATTGGGGGAACCTGCTGTCGCCCGGTATACAGAGCATGCGTAAAAACAGGCAAACGAAGCTTTGCCTGCTTATTTGGAAGGCAGGAAAACAACGAGGTAAATTCTATATGCCGACGTGTTTCCTTTTCAATGCTCCGGCTCATATAGACTTCGATGCGGCGCCGATATTCCATCGGTTTCGCAATACAAAACAATCGGCGTGCCGCACCGCTATGGCGGCTGCGCTGCGATTGTAAAAATCAATCGGGTGTTTTTCCTTCGCGATATTTTTTAGGAGAACGGCCGAAATATTGCCCGAAAACGTGTGTGAAATGCTTGGCGGAATAGAAGCCGACCGATCGGCCGACATCTTGAATTTTCACAGCTGGGTCACCGGCAATCTGCCGCGCCGCTTCCTCCATACGCAGCTGCAGCAGGTACTGTGAATAACTCTGCCCGATTTCCCGGTGGAACAGCGAGCTTAAGTAGGCGGGCGTTACCCCGAAATGCTCGGCAAGGGCGGACAGGCTTACAGGCTCCGCAAAATGCAGTTGTAAATAATCCCGCGATCGACGCACCAGTTGCGAAATGTTATCTTCCGGGCGCGGAGCAAAGAGTGCGTTCAGCGCGTCCGCAAACTCGGCGACAGCATCGCCGCCGCACAGGCGGCCAAGCGATAGGGCGCAGACAGACGGCTCTGCGTCGCAGCCGGAAAGCAGCGATATGGCGGCGGTTATGCGTGCTTTTTCAGGGAATTCCAGAAGCATTGCCGTTAGCATTGCGCGCTTCTCATCCGGGAGCGCGCCTTCCGCGGCGGCGTCGTTCAGGATACCCAGCATGGTTTGCAGGCGGCTGTGCGCCGTGCGCTGCTCGTACATCCATTCGGCGGACTGCATGGGAGCGTCCAGCGCCAAAGCCAGCCACAGGGCGGCGCGTGCCTTTTCCGCCGCGGCGGCAAGCCCTTCCGGCCCGACGAGGGCGTAACCACATCGGCAATCGGGATGTGCTTGCCGGAAGAAATCAAGCGTTGAGCGGCACACCGTTTCAGCCAGCACTTTGTTTTCGACGGGAAGAAAGACGGCTGTTTGCTCCGGCAGGCGCGCGCACAGCGGAGAGAAGTTCGAGCATGCGTCGTCAGCGAGGCTCGCCACCCGCTCGCCGCGCTTTCGATCGGTTGGCAGATAGGCGGGGGAAAGCAACGCCAACGCGCAGGGAGCGTGTTGAAGAAGAAGCGCACGTTCGGCTTCCGCATCAC
>JAQUXV010000145.1 GCA_028692205.1 Eubacteriales bacterium | reverse complement strand
GGCGCAGTCGTCGCTGCTGGACGGGCTGGACGAGGAATGAACGGCGGATAGGGGAGCGGCACATGGAACAAACATTGTCGGCGTATACCGAGGCAATCAACCGGGCGCTGTATGAAACGGCTTTGCTTCAAAACGCGCAGGGCGTCTCTGCCGTAACGGAAACTTCGCCGAGTGACGATACTGTGCCGGAACCCCTGAAAAGCGCGATGAGATACAGCCTTACCCTTCCGGGCAAGCGGCTCAGGCCCACGCTGCTGCTGGCAGCGTACCGCCTGCTGGAGGAGGACTGGCAAAGCGCCATGTCTTTCGCCATCGCTTTGGAAATGATCCATGCCTACTCCCTAATCCACGATGATTTGCCCGCGCTGGACAACGATGATCTGCGGCGCGGACAGCCCACCAACCATAAGGCGTTTGGGGAAAACATGGCGATTCTGGCGGGAGACGGGTTATACTCCCTCGCGTTTGAAACCATGCTGTCCGCATCGCTGAAATCCGAGCATCCTAAACGCGCCGTAGCGGCCATGGAGGAGATTGCCCGCCGGGCTGGTGTGCGCGGGATGATCGCGGGGCAAACGCTGGATGTGAAGCTGGAAGGCACGAAGCCATGTGCAGACACGGTGCGCTATATCCACCGTCATAAAACAGCCGATCTGATAACCGCGGCAATCGTTGCCGGGCTGTTGCTGGCCGGTGCGGACGAGCGGCAGCGCAGGGCGGGCGAAATCTATGGGCAGGCGCTGGGAATGGCTTTTCAGATTGTGGACGATCTGCTGGACGTGCAGGGAGACGTGGAAATACTGGGCAAGCAAACGGGTATGGATGCGCAGCGCGGCAAAATGACATGGCCGACCGTCTATGGAGTGGACGCATCGCGCAAAGCTGCCGAAAACTATGTTGATCAAGCCGTTGAAGCGCTGTCCGGGTTTGGAAGCGGCGCGAAGTTTCTTTGCGAACTGGCCCGGCAAACGCTGACGCGCGTCAGCTGAGCGACGGTCGCACGATAAGGAGGAACGCATTTTGCATTCCATTAGCGGAATTTTGCTGAACCATGGGGTTATCTGCTCACTGATATCCTGGTTTATCGCGCAGTCCTTGAAGATACCGCTGTATTATCGGGTGGAGCATGTGTGGGATTGGAGCCGGTTTGTCGGCTCCGGTGGAATGCCCAGTTCGCATACCGCCATGGTGGTGGCGCTCTCAATCACGGTCGGGGCGATAAGCGGTTTTGATACCGCGGTTTTTGCCGTTTGCCTTGTATTTGCGTTTATTGTCATGTACGATGCGACGGGCGTCCGGCGGGAGACAGGCACGCAGGCGACGGTGATTAACCAGATTCTGAAAGATGTGCTGATTAACGGCAAGCGTATTTCGGACGAACAGTTGAAAGAACTGGTTGGGCACACTCCCTTCGAAGTGTTGGGCGGGTTTGTGGTCGGGCTGTGTACATCGATGGTCTATCTCTGGTTTTTGTTTTATTGAATCGGAATGATATGGATATGGAGGGCGCATCATGGATCATTTTATGGAAGAGGTCGTAATACGGCGAAATCGTACGCTTCAGGAAATGCTGTTCTACGTCGCAAACGTTGTGATGGTGCTTTTTGCGCTGATTGGGTTCTGGGCGCTTACGAGCATCTTCACGTCGTTTTCCGTAATGCTTTTGGTGATTACGGTGTTCTTTTGCGGGACGGCGGTGCTTACGTTCCTGTATAAGGATCATTTACGTACGGAATATGAATACACCTTCACAAACGGCGACCTGGATTTTGCGCAGGTGTTCAACAACCAGAAACGTAAAAACCTGGGCACCATGCGCGTTAAAAACGTGGAGGCTTTCGGCCCTGTGGCGACCGAGGGCTTCCGCAAGCTGATCAACATGCCCGGCCTGAAGCGGAAAAACTGGTTTCTGAACCGGGGCGCGACGTTGTACTATTTTTATTATCAGAAGGGGAGCGACCGCACCATGATCGTGATGGAACCCTCGTCTGAAATGGTCGACATGATTAAAAAATATTTGCCGCATGGCGTTTATCGGGACTGATTGAAACATGCAAGTATATCTGGATAACAGCGCGACGACAAAGCCGTGCGAGGCGGCTGTTGAGGCGGTAACCAAAGCCATGCGGGAGGAGTATTATAACCCTTCCGCACTGTACGCGCATGCGGTGCAAGCCGAACGCGCGCTGGAGAAGGCGCGCGGGGCGATTGCCGCGGCGGTGGATGCGAATCCCGAGAATGTGGTTTTCACCTCCGGCGGTACGGAAAGCGACAATCTGGCGATTCTGGGGTACCTCGCGGAAGTACGCGGATCATCGGCGGTTTTATACAGCGCCGCGGAGCATCCCGCGGTAAAAAACGCCTGTCTGGAAGCGGCTTCGCGCTACGGCTGCACGGCGAGGGAAATTCCATTGGATGCGCGGGGTTCGCTGGATTTGGAAAAGTTCCGGGAAAGGTTGAACCCGGAAGTGAAATTGATCTGCGTAATGCAGGTTTGCAACGAAACCGGCGTCATTATGCCGCTGGAAAAGGTGGTTGCGCTTCGCGATGAGCTTGCGCCGCAGGCCGCCATCCATGTGGATGGCGTGCAGGGGTTTCTGCGCGTGCCGTTTTCCCTGCGAAAGCTGAATGTGCAAAGCTACGCGGTCAGCGCGCACAAAATACACGGGCCCAAGGGCGTCGGCGCGTTGATGGTACAGGATAAGCACCGCCTGCATCCGCAGTTGTTCGGCGGCGGCCAGCAAAACGGGCTGCGATCCGGCACCGAGAATACGGCGGCGATTGCGGGTTTCGCGGCGGCGGTGACGCGGTATCCGGCAATTGGGGAAACGCAGGCAAAGCTATCCGCGTTGAAACGCGTTGCCGTAGAAACACTGGCGGAACAGATACCGGGCTTTCGTATTCTCGGCCCCGGTGTCGAGGAACCCGACAGCGCGCCGCACATCCTGTACGCGTCTTTCCCGCCCGTGCGAGCCGAAACGATGGTGCATGCGTTGGAAGCCACGGGTGTTTATACGGGCACCGGTTCGGCATGTTCCAGCCATAAAAGCAAGCGCTCGGATGTGCTGACCGCCATGGGGATTCCGCCCGCGGTGATCGACAGCGCTGTCCGCCTGAGCTTCTCGGTGGACAATACGGAAGAAGAGATTCGCTACGCGGTCGAACAGATTGCGAAACAATATGCTATTCTGGCGCGGTTTACGCGCCGATAAACAAGGAGAACGATTGCTTTGCGTGAAGTGCTTCAGGTGCGCTTTTCCGAGATTTATCTCAAAGGGCTAAACCGCCCGTATTTCCTCAGGATGCTGGTGGAACGCGTGAAACAGGCCGCGAAGGCGGTTAACGGGCGCGTATGGCTCAGCGACAGCCGTGTGTATGTGAGCGACGTGACCGATGTGGACGAAGCGATTCAGCGACTGACCAAGGTGTTTGGCGTACACAGCGTCTGCCGCGCCGTAGAATTGCCCAAGGAAGATTTTCAGGCTGTTATGGATACGGCGATGGAACTGATGCGCGGCGTCAGCGGCACTTTCAAGGTGGAAGCGCGGCGTAGTGACAAGCGGTATCCCATGGATTCGCCCGCGATCAACGCCGAAATCGGGCACTACCTGCTGGAGCATCTGCCGTCTTTGACGGTGGATGTACATAAGCCGCAAACCGTGTTGAGCGTGGAAATTCGGGACAAGGCTTACCTTTACACCAAGCCGATTCTCGCGGTGGGCGGAATGCCGGTGGGCACCAACGGCCGAGCGACTTTCCTGCTTTCCGGCGGCATCGACAGTCCCGTGGCCGGTTGGATGATCGCGAAACGCGGCGTAACCATGAGCGCCGTGCATTTCCTTTCGCCGCCTTACACCAGCGAGCGCGCAAAGGATAAGGTACTGAAGCTCGGAAGCATCCTGAGCGAGAGCCTTTGCGGCCTGCGCGTGCATCTGGTGCCTTTTACCGATATCCAGATGCAGATACACGAAAAGTGCCACCCGGATTACACCACCGTCATTATGCGGCGGTATATGATGCGCCTTGCCAACCGGGTCGCCTATGCGGAGCGCGCACAGGCGCTGGTGACGGGAGAAAGCATCGGGCAGGTGGCCAGCCAGACCATGCATGCCCTGCAATGTACCGACGCCGTCGCGGAGCTGCCGGTGTTCCGGCCGCTGATCGGCTTTGACAAGCAGGAGATTATCGATGTGGCGGAAAAAATCGGCACGTTCGAGACTTCCTCCCTGCCTTTTGAGGACTGTTGCACCATCTTTACGCCGCGCCACCCGGCTACCAAGCCCAAAATGGAGATCATTCTGGAGGGCGAGGCGAAGCTGGACTCTGAGGCGCTGATGGATCAGGCTATGGCGGGCGAGGAAATCGTACAGCTATAAAATCGCAAACGGATGATTACAGCGCCCGCGTAGCAATGCGCAGGCGCTGTATTGCGAAACAAGTCGGACTCCCGAAACGATGGTAAACAAGTGAAAGACGAACGTGGCTTCCGCCATCGCCGGAAAGCGGATACCGCAACCTCTTCCTTTGCCGGGGCCAGCCGATAGCGGGTCGGCAAGAACCCTGTGGAACCCCAAATGCTGTAGCATGAAAAGGTAAAGACAGCGTAATGAAATTGTGAAGAAATTATCAAAATAGGCATTGCGGGACGATGCGAAATGTTGTATAATTCTTCGTGGGATGAAAAACGTCCATGCGGGTCAAAACTCGTCCCGTACTGAGGTGAGGAACGATGCAGGACGATTATTTTTCCCTGATGCAGAAGATCGCGCCGGATCTGGCACAGGAGATCGAACGGCGGGCGCTGGTACTGGAACGGATAGACGCCCTGCAGCCGGTGGGAAGGCGAATGCTCGCATCCCGCCTGAACCTCCCGGAACGCGAAGTGCGCACGGTTGCGGCAATCCTGCGGGAGCGCGGGCTGGTGGAACTGGATGCCGCCGGCATGACGCTGACGCCCGAAGCGGCGGGGATTCTGCCGTCCGCAAGGCGGTTCAGCCGGGATTTGCGGGGTCTCACCAAGCTGGAAACGGCGCTCAGCAAGCTGCTGTACGTATCCAAGGTTTATGTAACCCCCGGAGATTACGATACTGATCCGCATGTATTGGGCGAGGTAGGGCGAATTGCCGCATCAAAGCTACGCTCGTTTCTGCAAAGCGGGTCAACGCTTGCGGTCACCGGCGGGCAGACCATCCATGAAGTGGCGCTTGCGCTGCCGGCCGGTTCGCCGATGAATGTGATGGTCGTTCCTGCGCGGGGTGGCATCGGGCGTGCGCTGGAAACGCAGGCCAATACCATTGCCTCCGAGATTGCCAAGCGGTTGGGCGGGCATCATCGGCTGATGCACCTGCCGGATCAGCTGGACGAGCTGGCGCTGGCGGAGCTGCGGAAGCTGAGCGAGGTTACCGAAACGCTGGAACTTCTGCAGCGAGCGGACGTGGTGCTTTACGGCATCGGCCGTGCGGACGACATGGGCAAAAAGCGGCAACTGCCGCCGGATGTGCTTGCGGATGTGCTTCGCAGGGGTGCGGTCGCCGAAGCTTACGGCTGTTATTTTGACCGCGAGGGCAACGTAGTGTTTTCCGCTTCCACCGTGGCGCACGACCTGGGCAAGCTGAAACCCAACTGTGCGATGCTCGCCGTGGCGGCGGGCAAGCGCAAGGCCGAGGCGATCCTCGCGGTTATGAAGAGCCGCCCGCAGGCGATGCTGGTAACCGACGAAGGCGCGGCCCGGGCAATGCTCGCCATGAAATGATTGCTTGCCGATATCGGCTTTGCAATAGATTTGAACTATCAAACGCTAAGGAGTGTGCAGTATGGCGAAGAAAACCATTGAGGACATTCAGGTCAAAGGGAAAAAAGTGCTCGTGCGCTGCGATTTTAACGTGCCGTTGGATGAAAACGGTGTAATTACCGATGAAAACCGCATCCGTGGCGCGCTTCCGACCATCAAGTATCTGATTGAGCGCGGCGCCCGTGTCATTCTGTGCTCTCATCTGGGCCGTCCCAAGGGAAAATTCGACATGAAATACTCCCTGAAGCCCGTGGCCGAGCGCCTGAGCCAGCTGCTGGGCAAGGATGTTCCGCTGGCCAAGGATGTTGTGGGCCCCGATGCGCACAAGCTCGCCGGTGAATTGAAAGACGGCGATGTGATGCTGCTTGAAAACGTTCGCTTCCATGCCGAAGAGGAGAAGAACGACCCCGAATATGCCAAGCAGCTTGCCTCGCTGGCGGAAGTATATGTTAACGATGCGTTCGGCACCGCGCACCGCGCGCATGCGTCCACCGAGGGCGTCGCGCACCTGCTGCATCCCGCGGTTGCCGGTTACCTGATCGGCAAGGAACTTTCCGTGATGGGTAAAGCGCTGGAAGATCCCGCGCGTCCGTTCGTAGCCATTCTGGGCGGAGCGAAGGTTGGCGACAAGATCGGCGTTATTACCAACCTGTTGGATAAAGTGGATACGCTGATCATCGGCGGCGGCATGAGCTACACCTTCCAAAAGGCGCTGGGCGGCCGAATCGGCAAGAGCCTTCTGGAAGCCGATAAAATTGACCTTGCTAAGGATATTCTTGCCAAGGCGAAGGCCAAGGGCGTCAAACTCCTTCTGCCGGTGGACAACATCGCGGGCGACAGCTTCAGCAACGACGCCATGCGCATCACCGTACACAGCCAGGAGATTCCTGACGGTTTCGAGGGCATGGATATCGGCCCCAAGACTCAGGTGATCTTCGCCAACGAAATCGTAAACGCGGGTACCGTCGTATGGAACGGCCCCATGGGCGTTTTCGAATTTGAAAACTTCGCGGACGGCACCCGCGCTATCGCCAAGGC
>JAQUXV010000144.1 GCA_028692205.1 Eubacteriales bacterium | reverse complement strand
GTTGCTGATCGTCCTTTCGCTGTGCCTGATCGGCCTGTCGGCTTCCGCCGTGGCGGAGGAAACCGGTAAAATGAGTATCGCCGTAAGCATCGTGCCGCAAAAGACCTTTGTGGAGGCCGTTGCGGGCGATCTGGCGGATGTGGTTATCATGATTCCCGCGGGCAGCAGCCCGGAGAATTACGAGCCGACGCCTATGGAGATGGAAACCTTCAGCAAGGCGAGCGTATATTTCACCATCGGCGTTCCGACCGAAACCGCCAACATCCTGCCGCAAGCTGCGGATACGGGCGTAACGATTGTTGATCTGCCGTCCATCGTCGCAGCGCAGTATGCGGACCGCACCTTTGCCGACGGCAGCCGCGACCCGCACATCTGGCTTTCACCCAAGCGCGTGATTGTGATGGTGAACGCGATTGCCGATACGCTGTCCGACCTGGATCCGGAAAATGCGGCCACCTACAGCGCCAACGCCGCCGCGTATGTGGAAAAGCTGACGGAGCTTGACCAAACGATGGCTGAAACGCTTGATACCATGACGAAAAAGGAATTCATCGTGTTCCATCCCGCGTACGGCTATCTGGCGGAGGATTACGGGCTGGCCATGTACGCCATGGAGGAGGAAGGTAAAGAGTCCACGCCGCAGGATATCGCGAAGCTGATTGACTTTGCGAAAGCGGAAGGCATTACCACCATCTTCTCGCAGGCCGAGATCGACAGTCGGCAGCCGGATTCCTTCGCGGAGGAAATCGGCGGGCAAAAGGTGCTTCTGGCGCCGCTGGCCGCAAACTATCTTGAGAATATGGAGAGCATGGCGAACGCAATCGCCGCATCAATGCAATGATGAAAACAGACAAACCCGCCGCCATACATGTAGACCATTTGACCGTTCAATATGGACAGACGCCCGGCATTCAGGGCGTCTGTCTCGACATTCCTCAGGGGGAGTATCTGGGCATCATCGGGCCCAACGGAGGCGGAAAAACCACCCTGCTGAAAGCCATTTTGGGGCTGGTGCCCGCTACGGAGGGCAAGGTGGAAATTCTAGGCAAGCCTATACAGGAAGGGCGCAAGTTCGTGGGCTATGTGCCGCAGTTCACCACGCTCAACAAGCATTTTCCCATCACGGTTGAAGAAGTAGTTTTAACCGGACGCATCCGCAAAGGGATCGCGCCCTTTTTCCGTTACAGCGCGGAAGACCGCAACATTGCCCGGCTGATGATGAACCGTGTGAATATCGACGGGTTGGCAAAGCGGCAGGCCAGCCAGCTTTCCGGCGGCGAGTTCCAGAAAATGCTGATTGCCCGTGCGCTGGCGACCCAGCCGAAAATCCTGATTCTGGACGAGCCGACCGCGAGTGTGGACGTAACGTCCCGGCAGCAGATTTTTACGCTGCTAGCAGAGCTGAACAAAGAAATGACCATCATCCTTGTAACGCACGATCTGCTGTCGGTGGCCTCCCACGCGGGCGCGCTCGCCTGCCTCAGCCATACCGTACAGTATTATGGGGAGCCGACGCTCAGCCCGGAGGTAACCGGGCAGATTTTTGGCTGCGCAATCACGGTGCATGGGGATGTGGCCGCCTGTAGCCTGCACGAACGAAACGAAGCGGAGAAGAAACAATGATCGAGGCAATCATCAATTATCAGTTCATGCGCAACGCGGCGACGGCGGCGTTGCTGGCCAGCATCGTTTGCGGTATCATGGGAATTGTGATCATCGAAAAGAAACTTGTGATGATGAGCGGCGGCATCGCGCATACGTCCTACGGAGGCGTGGGGCTGGGGTACTATCTGGGTATCGAGCCGATCATCGGCGCGTTTGTTTTCGCGGTGCTGGCGGCGCTTGGCATCGGCAGTCTGCGACGGCGCGGCATGAAGAACACGGATATCATCATCAGCCTGTTCTGGTCGCTGGGCATGGCGCTGGGCATTCTGTTTATTTCCATGATGAAAAGCTATCCGCCGGACCTGACGAGTTACCTGTTCGGCAGTATTTTATCCGTCACCCGGATGGATCTGGTTTTCATCTCCGTGCTGGCGCTGCTGGTGGTGTTCACCTTCGTGGCATTGTATTCAGACTGGAAGGTGTACCTGTTCGACGACGAGTTTGCGGGGATTATGGGCGTGAACATTCCGGCGCTGGACAACATTATGATGGTGTTGATCGCTTTGACGGTGGTCGTGCTGATTCGCGTAGTGGGGATTATCCTTGTGCTGGCGCTGCTGACTGCGCCTGCGGCTTCCGCCGCGCTGTTTACCAGCCGTTTTAAGCCGCGTGTGCTGCTTTCCATCCTGTTCAGCGGCATCTTCTGCTTCGGCGGGCTGTGGATTTCCTACGCGCTTAACCTTGCGTCCGGGGCCTCCATTGTGATGCTTTCCGTGTTATGCTACCTACTGGCCTATCTGGGCCGCGCAGTCTATCGCCGGGTAAAAACAGGCGGACGGGTAACCGCGGCGGAATAATGCGGCAAAAAAGCAGGATAGAATTACATAATAAGCTCTCCCTCTGTTGCTGCGGATGATGGGGAACCGCCAACGGCGGCCGTATACGGCCGTCCTGCTTGTTTATAAAGACTGTCTGCTTCTTTGTCATTGGCACAACAACGGGCGGTCACGTGCGTTCGTGTAAGCTCCAGTCCGTGTACGGCTTGGCTTTCCGATTCTGAACCTTTTTGAGCAAGTTGAGCATACGAATTTTGCAAGAGGTTTAATTAACGGCTTGGGCAACCGTATATAGTCGTCGTCGGTTAAAGCCCTTATTGCTGCCTATACCGCATCGAGATGGGTGCATACGGCCTATGCCGCGTTCTATTTGCAACGGCGTGCCCCACACTTTTAGAAACGGCGGTTCGTGCCGGCAAAACAGGATTGACGGCCATCTGGTTGCCGGCTCAATCGAAAGCGGGCAAACCCACTGTGGAAATGGAGAAACGGTTGCACGATCTATAATAATCAAACGGGGCCGTTACGATTTTGGATTCGTAACAGCCCCGTTTGGTTTATTCGAGCGAGAATTATTGATTCAACTCTTCTTCCGCGTAGCGCGCACAGGCGGCGACATACTTGGAGCAGGGACGCGACGCGTAATACGCCTCGGTGCGTTTGGCGGGCACGGGCGAAGGGGTTACTCCGTTCTGCGCCAGTAGATCGCGGCAAATCAGCGTGCCGTAATCGGTCTTGAACAGCTCCGCCTTCTGCTGAATCATTGCGTAATGCTTTTCTTTGGCTGCCTGGTCATCCGGGGTTGCATAGCCTTTCAGCGCGCCCAGCGCCATGCTCATGCCCAGAAAAGCGCCGCATACCTCGCGAAGCCCGCCTACGCCGCCGCCGAAAGAGGAACCCAACTTCAAGGCTTGCGCCTCGGTAAGGCCCATCTCTTCATGAAAAGCGGTGAATACAGACTGCGCGCAGCTATATCCCTGATTAAAGTATTCGAGCGCGGTCTGTTCTTTTTGGTTCATCATCGCTGCCCTCCCTCAGCCGAAGCGGCGGGGAGACATGGCGGCAATCGCTTCGGAAAGCTCATCCAGCCAGCTGCCGGTGAACAGCTCCAGCAGACCGCGGTCGCAGCCCGAGCTGAGCTTGGGGTCCATCGGCACGCGCGCCGCGTGAGGGATATCGTAGGTTTTGGCAAGCTGTTCCACATGGCTTTCGCCGAAAACCTCAATTTTGGTGTGGCAATCGGGGCATTCCACGTAACTCATGTTTTCCACGATGCCAAGAGTGGGAATGTTCATCATATCGGCCATCTTGATCGCCTTTTCCACGATCATGCCCACCAGTTCCTGCGGCGTGGTCACAAGCACGGCCGCGTCCACGGGGATGCTCTGGAAAACGGTCAGCATAACATCGCCGGTTCCCGGCGGCATATCGATGAACAGGATATCCTTATCGCCCCAGATAACGTCCGTCCAGAACTGCTTTACCGCGCCCGCGATAATCGGGCCGCGCCAGACGACGGGGTCGGTCTCGTTTTCCAGCATCAGGTTGAGGCTCATTACATCGATGCCGGTTTTGGTGCGTACGGGGAAGATGCCGTAATCGGTGCCGCCCGCCTTCTCTTTTAGGCCAAACGCCTTGGGGATGGAAGGGCCGGTGATGTCCGCATCCAGAATGCCGACTTTCAGGTGCTGCCTTTGCGCCAGCACCGCCAGCATCGCGGTGATCATGCTCTTGCCTACGCCGCCCTTGCCGCTGCAAACGGCGACGACTTTCTTGATGTGACTTTGCTCGTGCGGTTTTTCCAACAGACTCTCAGGTTTGCGGGAGTCGCAGCTCTGGCCGCAGCTGGCGCAATCGTGGGTGCATTCGCTCATGAGTGAAAAATCCTTTCCTGAATAATGTTATCGCGCGCCCGCGAGGCGGGCGACGGTTTCAGCCGCTTCGGCGATCATGGTTTCCAACGGCTGCTTCGCAACGCCGATGATGTGCAGCCCGCAGCGATCCAGCGGGATCAGCACCTTTTCCGCGTCGCTCTCGCTGACAGCCGAGGCGATGGCGGGGGAGATTTCCCCCAGCAGGGCGTTTGCATGTAAAATGCCGACGACGCCGACAATTACATCAGCTTTGCGGCACTGGCAGCAGATCGCGTTTTCGCCCGTCGCCCCCTGCTGCGCGCCGGCCCGAAGCATAGCCGCGGTTGCCGTGGCGTTGGTACCAAGGGCGATCAGTGAAAGCGAGGGCGCAATCTGCCGTATCGCCGTAACCAGCGCACGGCCCATGCCGCCGCCCTGACCGTCGATTACCAGTACGTTCACGCTTCGTTTCCTCCCTGCGGTATCGGGTTTACAGGCTCGTTCCCGATTTGCCAATCACTCGGCAGAATCAGCTCGTCGCCACGTGTTTTATGATACGCCTGAAAATAACGAATTTCAAGGGGAATCCACTCGTTTTGGAAACGCTGGAGCAGGGCTTCGCCGTTTCGCAGGCGAATTCGCGCCACTTGTTCGTCCGGCGTTACGGTAAGCAGCGCGCGGATGGCGTGCAGCTTTTGATAAGCATCCTCAAATGCCGGGTGAAGGGAGTAGCTGCCCTCGACCAGGCTGACCGGTCGGGGAACCACCCTCACGGAGCGGGTTTCACCCGTATGGCAGCTGTATGTATCATAGTCAAATGGTTCACCGGAAAGCAGGCCGGTAAGAACCTGTGAAAGAAAGCGTTCGTAATGCACGTTTCCGCCCGGCTGTGCAAGCCGCTGCGGCGTACGCAGAGAAAGAGGCAAAAAAAAGTCGTCCATATGGAACACATTACAGTTATACAAGGGTGCCAGCAGCTCAATCAGGGATGTTTTGCCGGATGCGCAGTCGCCGTCCAACGCGAGCGTTGCCCGGCGATCCTCCCGCAGCCTTGTTTCCAGCAGGGTAATCAGCGGAAGCGCCGAGGCGTAACGCTGAAGCACAACGCGATACGCGGGTCCGTATGCCCGCCGGTATCGCTCGCTGTGCCGGGGATAGGGGCTTCCCTTCGCCGTATAGTCGGCAAGAGCGGCCTCCAGCGCCTGCGCGGTGAAGGGCAGGCGCGGGGAGGCCGCGGATTGGGTTACATCCGCACCATAACGCGCGGCAAGCAACCGAAGCTGATCGATACTTTCTGAAAACCGTCGGGATGAATCCTGAAAACGCTTGGCCGTCGTCTGCATCATCCGTGCGATGCGAATGGGCGGCAGGGCGCGAACCTGCGGCGCGCGTAGGTTCAGGCGGCACAGGCCGCCGCCGAGCGGTTCATAGACGGGCGCGTCCGGTTCCGGCTGCGTTTGGCTGATCTCCGTTTCAACGGCGCCGGCGCAGACGGATTCATCCGCGAGCAGGTGGCCGCAGCCAAAAGCGCTTTGATAAAGGAACTTTATCGCGTCCATGGGCTCCGCTTCCGACTGCGCCGAAAGATGGCGCAGGATAAAATCCGGTTTCATATTAACCTCCGAAAGGGTAAGCTAGCCGTAAGCCGATTATGCGGATACGGTTTTCCCGCCGGTGCGACGGGGAAGCAGCTTTGCGCGCTGAAGCGCCAGCACAATCAGCGGCACCAGCACGAGCTGCGCAAGGATGCCCGGCCAGGCGTTGATAAACGCACCGGCCACGAAGATTACGGCGGTAAAGGCCTTTTGCAGGAACAGGCCGTACAGGACGAGGCTGACAAGCCCCCATACCACGCGGCCGATCAGCATTGCGCCGATCAGGGAAACATATACCTGCGCCGTGTTTTTGTTGAGGCGTTCGTATAAGAGACCCGAGAACGCACCATAGGCTGCCAGCTCGAAGGCCATCGCAATCGCGGTGGGCATCAGCGGCGGCATACCAAACAGCAGCGTGCGCAGCAGCGGCGCGATAAACCCGACGGCCAGCCCCCACGGCCATCCGCAAATGAAACCGCACAGCAATACCGGCAGGTGCATCGGCAGCAGCGCGGAACCAAGTTGGGGAATCTGACCCGTCAGAAAAGGCAGCACAAGGGCAAGCGCAAGGAACAGAGCGCTCAGGGTAAGCCGGTAGACATTGTTTTTTTGCATGAAAAAACCGCTTCCTCTCGTATGTTCATGGCAGCCTTGACTTCCGTTCGCGGAAGTACGATGCCTTCATGACATCCGGGCAAAGCGCTTTAGCAGTATCATATCATAGAAAATGTTATTCGTAAAGTTACATGATGTTGCCTGAAAGTATTATTCTATACGTAACGATTGAAAGTGGAAGCCGGTCATGGTATACTTTATACAAGACCGTTTCGGAGGCATTTATGCAAGAAATGAGCTTAATCGTAGCCCCTGGTGACGACGGTTTGCCGATACGCCGGTTGGCGCTGGAGCGTTTGCACATGTCCTACGGGCAGTTTAAGCGCGC
>JAQUXV010000143.1 GCA_028692205.1 Eubacteriales bacterium | reverse complement strand
CGGATGTTTGCCATGCCTGCGGCGGCTGCGCGCTGGTCTGCCCCGCTGGAGCCGTGACCGAGAAACCCCGTTCCGTCGGTATTCTGGAAAGCGGCATGTGGAATCAGGTTCGTGTAATCACAGGTATTCTGAACCTTGGGGAAGCCTCGGCGGTGCCGGTTATCAAGGCCGCTCTGAACAAAGGGCTTGTGAACAACGGATTGAACATCATCGATTGCCCGCCGGGCAGCGGATGTTCCGTAATGGAAAGCGTATCCGAGGCGGATTACTGCATTCTGGTCGCGGAACCAACAGCTTTCGGCCTCCATAACCTCAAAATGGTGCATACGCTGATAAAACAGATGCACAGGCCCTGCGGCGTCGTAATTAACAAGGCCGACAGCGAATATACGCCGCTCGCCGAATACTGCAAACAAAGCAACCTGAAAATTCTGTGCAGCATTCCCTATCGCTCCGATGTCGCAAGCTTGAACGCCGACGGAGAAGTCGCCTGCCTGCACAACGAAGAAGTAAAAGCGCTATTCTACCGTCTGTTGCAAAGCATTCCGGCGGAGGTGAACGCATGAAGAAACTGCTGATTTTAAGCGGAAAAGGCGGCACAGGCAAAACCACGACCGCCGCGGCGTTCATCCGTTTCGCACAGGCGCATGCCTTTGCGGATTGCGATGTGGATGCGCCAAACCTCCACATTGTCACAAATGTGCAGTCCCAACCGGAGTACACGGACTACCTGGGTTCAAAGGTCGCGCACATCGACTCTGCGCGCTGCACCGGATGCGGCGCGTGCCGCGAGCACTGCCGATTTGATGCAGTTCGTTTCGCAGACGGTTTCTGTACTATCAACGAATCTTCCTGTGAGGGCTGCGGCGTATGCGAATATATATGCCCTGAGAGCGCGGTTACGCTAAGGGACGATGTTTCCGGGAAACTCACGCTCTATCGCGGCGATCCCGTATTTTCCACAGCGGAACTGCGAATGGGCCGCGGCAACTCCGGCAAACTGGTAACCGAAGTCAAAAACGCGATGTCTGCCGCCGCGAAGAACGTTCCGCTTGCCATTATTGACGGTTCTCCCGGCATCGGCTGCCCGGTCATCGCTTCCGTAACCGGCGTTGACCTTGTGCTTATCGTTTCCGAGCCTTCACTTTCCGGCTTCAGCGACCTGACGCGCATTCTGAAAACAGCGGAGATTCTTCGTGCCCGCGTGGCCGTATGCGTAAACAAGTTTGACAGCAGCCCGCAAAATGCCGACGCGATCCAACAATACTGTGAGAAGAACGCTATCCCCTTTGTCGGGAAAATACCGTACGATGCTCAGGCATCCGCGGCCATCAATGCGGGCCGAAGCCTTGCGGATGTGCCATGCCCCGCAAGGGACGCTCTTTACAGCGTCTATCAGGCGACCATGAAAGTGATGGGAGGCAGCGAAGTTTGAAAATCACTGCGCTGATGGAGAACATCTCCTATGCCGACGGCTTCCTTGCGGAGCACGGCTTGAGCCTTCTGCTGGAAACCGCCGATCGGAAAATCCTTTTTGATATGGGGCAAAGCGACGGTTTTGTACAAAATGCGGAACGATTGAACATTGACCTGAATACGGTCGATTTCGCGGTTCTCTCCCACGGTCATTACGACCACAGCGGCGGGCTGGGCGCGTTTCTGGCGATCAATCATCACACCCCTGTCTATGTAAACCAGTTTGCGTTTGAGCCACATTACGCGGAAAGCAGACGCGATATCGGCGTAGATCCCGCATTGCGGAATTATAAGCAGATCGTGTATGTGCAGGATCAACTGGTTCTAGACGATGCTGCTTTCCTATGCTCCTGCAATGACCGGCCTCGTCCGTTCGTGATGGGCAGTTACGGCCTTTACGCGGAGCATGAGGGGAAGATAACGCCGGATGAATTTTTGCACGAGCAATATCTGATCCTGCATGAAGATGGGAAAACCATCGTCATCAGCGGATGCTCCCACAAAGGGGTGCTGAATATCACGCACTGGCTGCACCCGGATATCCTGGTGGGTGGGTTTCACTTTATGAAGGTCGATCCGGAAGGCCCCGAACATACCGTTTTGGACGAGGCCGCCGCCGAACTGCTGAAGCATCCGACGATCAATTACACCTGCCATTGCACCGGCATCGCCCCCTATCAATACCTGAAAGCACGTATGGGGAACCGTCTGGAATATCTGGCCAGCGGACAAAGCATTATTGTCTGATCCGTTAACGCGTTTCGAAAGGTCATCTTTTCAACACGCCGGATTAAGATAGAAACATCAAAAGGAGAAAACACGTATGAAAATTGCAGTCGCATGTATGGGAACTCAGGTCGCTCAGCACTTTGGGCATTGCGAAAACTTCCGTATCTTCACCAGCGAAAACCGCGCTATCGCCACCGAAACCAACATCGCCAATCCCGGCCACAAGCCGGGTTTCCTGCCAAACTTTCTGGGGGATTTAGGCGTTGAAGTGATTATTGCCGGTGGTATGGGCGGCGGCGCCGTGGATATTTTCAACGAGCGCAATATTGAAGTGATCGTTGGTGCGGAAGGCAACGCGCGCGACGCCGTAACCGCCTACCTGAACGGAGAGCTGAAGTCTACAGGCTCGGTTTGCCATGAGCATTCCCATGCCGACGAGTGCGGGCATTAACCTTTCAATATCCCCTATGCAATTAAAAAGATGTCCGCAAAACGGACATCTTTTTAATTGCACTCCGTTTGATTTTTACAGCGCGTTCATTGGTTTCTCGTTGCTCTTCACTTCTTTAATCGGGTACCCTGTAAACAGGCTGATTCAACGGATGGCATATACACATAATAAAGCGTTACTCCGGTACTGGTCGGCGTATATACAACCGTACCACACTCGTTTCTGCGTAAATGAGCCAATTCAGCCAGTCATTTTGATGGTGTTGGAAGAAAGCTTTGCAAACCCGCCACGACGAAATAACGGAGCAGATACGGGTTTGGAAACCCCCTGAATCTGCTCCGTTTTCCCGTGGACTCACATCCCCGTATCGTTTCCGCTCCGCCATGGTATACGCAAAGCGGTTGCAACTGTGCTTTTTTAAGGGTCGGAAAACAGCTTCGATATTTTCTCAAATTCATCTTTCACCGATAAAAATGCCTCGACAATCTCGGGGTCAAAGTGCTTTCCGCTCTCCTCCACGATAATTTCAACCGCTTTCTGATGCGGAAAGGCCGGCTTATACACGCGCGCGCTGGTAAGCGCGTCATATACGTCCGCAATAGCCATTATTCTTCCGGCAATGGGGATTTCACCACCCGCTATGTGGTCGGGGTAACCGGAGCCGTCCCATTTCTCATGATGATATTTCGAGAAAATCATCGCGTATTGTAAAAACGAATTTTCGCCCAGCTTTTGGGATGCCAGATTCAGCGCGTTAAAACCAATTTCGGTGTGCTTTTTCATTTCCGAAAATTCTTCGTCCGTCAGCTTCCCAGGTTTTAACAACACATCATCCCGAATTCCTATTTTCCCAATATCGTGCAAGGGCGCTGAGTTGTACATGTTGTCAACAACTTCTTCCGAAAGAACGTCCTTGTACTTCGAATTTTCCTGTAGCCTTTCGGCCAGCACGCGTACATAGTTCTTCGTACGTTTGATGTGCCCGCCCGTTTCCGGGTCCCGGTATTCTGCGAGGTACGCGATAGCCTCGATCGTGGCTTCCTGCGTAAGGCACAGTTCTTCCGTGCGCTCCTCCACCTTTTCTTCAAGGATCTCGTTTTGCATAAACAATTCCTGTTTAGCCAGCTTTAACGAAAGGTGCGTATGCACCCTTGCCTGCACCTCGGAAACCTCAAACGGTTTGGTAATATAATCTACAGCGCCCAGCTCGAAACCTTTTCGCTTGCTTTCGATATCCGTCATCGCGGTAATCATAATTACGGGGATGTCTTCAGTCGCCTTGTTTTCCTTTAACTTTTCGCATACCTCATATCCGCTGATTCCCGGCATCATAATATCCAGCAGAATAATATCGGGTTTTGTGTTTTCCAGAAAATCAAGCGCGGACTGGCCGTCCGTCGCGACAGAGACATCGTATTCATCTCCCAGCGCGCCGAAGAGGATATCAATATTTTCTTCGGTATCGTCAACGATCAATACCGAGCATTCCGATAAGTTTTTCATTTTTCGCCTTTCAGGGATTTCAACAATCCGTCCGCAAGCTCCAGCGCCTCGCCGTATTTATACTTTGATACCCGTTGGTCAAGCAGCAAAGCGTTTTCACGCAGTTCTTCCGGCCATACCAGTTTACGGTACTCAATCAAAGCGTCGTTGCAAGTCTTGGGCTTTCTGGTCTGAATATGCGGTATGATCATTTCCAACATCTGAATCAGTTGATCCTTTGTCGCTTCCGGCCCTGTGGGCTGCGCTGCCGCTTCCTCCGGCGGCAGTATACGATCCAACTCGTTCAGCAATGGCTGCAGCTGCTTGTTTGTATTCTGTAACGCCTCAGCAATCGCCGATGCGGCTGCATTTTGCCTTATCGCGGTTTCCAGTTCCGCGGCTTTTTGCTGCACGGCTTCCGCGCCAATGTTGCCGGATACGCCCTTCAGCGTATGGGCAATACGCTGCGCCGTATCGGTATCGTTTTTCGCCAGCGTTTGCTCGATCTCCGCAATGACGTTTCTTTGGCCTTCCACATATTTCCGCAGTAAGCTTACATAAATTTTCTTTTTCCCCAGAACGCGGTTTAATCCCGCCTGTATGTCAAGGCCGGGTATATTTTCAATTTCAACCGGTTCCGCAGGCGTATTCCGCTGGGCAGAGTTTTCCTCTTTAAGCTCCTTTGTGGTTCCGGATTTCGGTTTCACCCATTTGCCGAGAATGGAGAACAAGTGCTCCGGGTTAATCGGTTTGGTAATGTAATCGTTCATTCCGGCAGTGACGCAGCGCATCCTGTCCTCTACCAACGCGTTTGCGGTCATTGCAATAATCGGTAGTGATTTGTGTTGGGGAAAACCACGGATAATTCTGGTCGCTTCCAACCCGTCCATCACCGGCATTTGCATATCCATTAACACAATATCGTACGTTGTTTCCTTTACCTTGTCGACTGCCTCCTGACCGTTTTCCGCTATGTCAATTTCCAAATCACAGTCTTCCAGCAGGCCCTTAACAACTTCCTGGTTCAGGTCATTGTCTTCTACCAGCAAAATCCGGGCGCCGCGAATCGATTCCAGCGAAAGGTTCATCTTGATGGCCTCATCAATCTTGTCCTTATCCTTTTGCAATACTTCCGCGCCCAATACACGGTAGGTGGATTCCAGCAGAATGCTCGGCGTCAGCGGCTTAATCAGCACAATCTCGATGCCCGCGTCTTCGGCCATATGAAATACTTCTTCCCGTCCGTATGCCGTAACAATGATACAGCGGGGCTTGTTGATCAGCTGCATGTTTTTGATCAATTTCCAGGTTTCGATACCGTTGATGCCCGGCATCTGCATATCCATAAAGATTACTTCATACGGGTCGTTGCTGTCATTCGCTTTGCGAACCATTTCAAGCGCTTTTTCACCGCAATCCGCTTGATCGGCGCGCATTTTCAGCGATTTCAGCATCTCCCGCATCACGCTGCGCGCAATCGCATTGTCATCCACCACCAGCATCCTGCGGCCGCCGATGTCCAAACTATATTGAAATCTATCCGATTCGGACGTCCGTTCCTGTAGGCGTGCGGTAAACCAGAAAGTGCTGCCGACGCCATAGGCTGATTCCACGCCCACTTCGCCGCCCATCAGGGTCGCAAGCTGCTTGGAAATTGCAAGTCCCAGGCCAGTGCCGCCATATTTTCTGGTCGTGGAAGAGTCTGCCTGCTGAAAGGGCTGAAACAGCATCGCCTTTTTCTCCTTCGTAAGGCCGATGCCCGTATCCTGCACTTCGAAGCGCAGCATACACTGGTCTTCCTTCTGCTCTATCTTTTTTATTCTTACGATTATTTCACCCTTATCGGTGAACTTTACGGCGTTATTCGTGTAGTTCACCAGCACCTGACCCAACCGAAGCGGATCGCCGCAAAGGTCGTCCGAAATATTTGGATCAATGTCGAATATTAATTCCAGCTTTTTATTCGAGCATTTTTCACCGATCATGTCGAACAGGTTCTCCAGCACTCCGTGCAGCTTGAAATCCACATTTTCAATATCCATCTTGCCGGCTTCGATTTTTGAAAAGTCAAGAATATCATTGATGATACCGAGCAAGTGCTGGCTTGAATGGGCAATTTTATCGGCATAATCCCGTTGTTTTTCATTCAGACTTGTATTGCTGAGCAGATAGGTCATGCCCATGATGGCGTTCATCGGCGTTCTGATTTCATGGCTCATATTCGCTAAAAACTCGGCCTTTGAGTTGGCAGCCTTCTCTGCAACCCGTTTGGCTGCGATCGTTTCTTCTTCCATTATTTTTCTGTCCGTAATATCGACGGAAATCATACAGAGGCCTACAATTTTTCCGTCATGCATCATGGGGACTCTGGTCGTCAGGAAGTATGCTTCCTTTTGATTGCCGCAGGGCAGCTTTTCTTCAACCGTTATTGTTTCACCGGTGTGCATCGTAAGATAGTCGTCTTCCGCATGCCGCCGTAGAGCCCTCTTACCGAAGAGCTCCATATAATTCCGACCCAGCGCCTGTTCCCTGTTAAAACCGGTGGTGATTTCCCATTGACGGTTTACATAAGTGTACCGCCCGTTGATATCCTTGGTATAAACCAGCGAGTGTATGTTTTCCAGAACGGACTGCAAAAAATGCTGGCTTTTACTGAGTTCTTCATTTTTTTGAAAAATCTCATTCATCAATTCCTGACGAG
>JAQUXV010000142.1 GCA_028692205.1 Eubacteriales bacterium | reverse complement strand
GCAGCGGCGTGGCCGTGGGCCGCACGGTGGCCGCGATTCTGGAGAACTACCAGAACGAGGACGGTTCCGTCACCGTACCGGAAGCGCTTCGCCCCTTCATGCATGTAGACGTCATTCGCTGACGTCCACCGATCCGGCGAGGCTGGATTGGCCTCGTCGCTCAGGATGATTGCTTCGCCGCAAACCCGACGGCGCAACGAAAAAAGCTCCCTTTACCGGGAGCTTTTTTCGTTGCTGTTAAATGGGTACGAAACCCCTCCAAATATAAAAGAGTACATGCGACAACTCAGACAGGCCTGCTTTGTCAAACCGGGTTATATCTGATCGGAATCGCTGCCGCCCGTCAGCCGAAGGGTACGCAGCACCGTTTCCAAATCGGCAAGCAGCGCAGTATCCGGCAAAAGAGTGACGTCATAGTAATAGCAGCAGAAGTCCAGGCTCGTGCCGCCGACGATGGTTTCGGCATAATAGTACGGGCCGTCGCTGTCCGTCATTAAGAAGATGTAAAAGGGGATTCCCGCATCCGTATCGGCAATATCCGCCAGTGTGGGCTTCTTGTCGGCAAAGGTTGCCATCACTTCGGCGACGTAGGCGCTTTTCTCCACCGCCGTCGCATCGGAAAGTGTGAACCCTTTATAGTCTTCCACCGCCGTCATGGCGGCGTCGATCAGATAATCGTCTCCGGAGAGCATGAACAGCCATTGGCTGTTTTCCGTGTTCTGATCCGTATGGGAGGTATTGTCCAATACCAGCGAATCCGGATAATCAATCGAATAACAGGCCTCCACCGAATAGGTATTGGCGGAGGCGGAAGCGACACAAAGAATCAGTGACAGCGCGAGCAATACGAAGGCCCTTTTTTTCATAGGGTTTCGCTCCTTCCGAACGGCGGAGTTATGCCGCCGAATCGCGTTTGGGAACCACCTGTATGACCGTCGCGTTCGATATGAGATTATTTTTCTTTCGCTGAATCCGGATTCGTTTCCTGCTGGTTCTCCTCGTTCTTTTTCTCTTTTACATTTCGGTGGTGCGAGCGGAGATTGCCGACGATGCTCATTACCGCGCCGACAAGCAGAAACAGGTAATAGGTGAAAAACCGCCACACCAGCAGCGCAAGGCCGATGGTGCCCTGCGTGAACAGCCCGGCATAAAACGCCAGAAATCCGCCCTCCTGCGCGCCGCTCGCGCCGGGCAAAGGGGTATAACTCGCGCTCATAAACAGTAAAAACGCCACGGTCGTAAGCTTGTACCACGGCGTTCCGCTCATGCGGAAGGCATGGTAAACGCTTACGGGAACCGACATCAGCCCAAGGGTGCTCAGCCCCGCCAGAAGTAGCATCCCGATCAGCTGGCTTGGGTGGTTGGCCAGGCGCAGAATGCTCGCGTGGTATACATCCAGCCCCGCGCTGACGCGGATAATCTTATCATCGGCATGCTTCAACAGGTGCATTTTACCGCCCAAACGAATGAAGAACGTTACAATCGCCTGCACCATGGGCCGGTGCAGCGCCACCAGCAAAATCAGCGGAATCGAAGCGAAATTGATGGCGTACCCGATGTAGATCGCCCATTTTACACCGCCGAGCTGCGCATCCACAAAATCGCGGTTAAATACCCAAAACAACGTTGTCAGCAGCACGATCATCATCTGCTGGGCAAAGAATTTGATGGATAACGCCGACGTGCCGATCGGCACGGGCACGTTCCGTTTGCTCAGGTAATACACCTGCATCGGCTGCCCGCCGCTCGCGCCCGGGGTGATGTTGGAGTAGTAAAATCCCGTCAGCGTAACATAGAAGGCATAGCCGAACGAGATCGGTCTTTTTTGTTTATGCAGAAAGTAATACAGGTTGAGCATATCGAAAAACATATAGGCAAACCAGCCCAACAGCGCGCAGATCACCCATTTGATATCCAGTGTAAAAAGCGCGCTCCACGCGTCGGTCAACTCACTGTTGCTGAATGCGATAAACAAAATCAGCAGAAGCGTCGCCGCGATGAACAGCAGGCTGAGCAAGTTCCGTTTCATGCACGGCCTCCCATGGATTTACGTTCAATCAGCGCCTGGTAGCGCGCAACCACCTGTTCCATCAGCCGGTTCCACGGGATGGGAATAGTCTGTTTTGCCCGCAGGCCTACCGCCTGTGCCCTCGGCAGCGCGTCTACAATGCCCTGCGCAATGGCTTCCACCGAATTTTCGCACAGGAAACCGTTCTCCCCGTGGGTAACGCCCTCGGCCGCACAGCTGCCCGCCACCAGCAGCGCGGGCGTGCCCATGGCCGCCGCTTCGCGCACCACCATGGGGGCATTGTCGTAAATCGACGGAAACACCATCAGGTCGGAGCGCTCATACAGCGACATCAGGGTTGCGCGGTGGCTTAAAAAGCCGGTAAACAGAACCTTGTCCCCAATGCCCAGTTCTTCGGCCAGCCCGCGCAGAAACCGTTCGTCCGGCCCGCGCCCCACCATAACCAGTTGAAAGTCCATCCCCCGGTCCTTCAGCAGCGCGCAAGCCCGCAGGATGCTTTCGGTATTCTTTTTCTTGTTCAGCTGCCCGGTAAAAATGAGCACCGGCACATCCTTGCGAACCGGATAACGCTTTTCCGCTTCCCGGCGCTCCGATTCGCTCAGGGTAAAGGGGTCCGTGCCGTTGGGCATTACGACGATCTCGCCGCGATAACCGTAGGCGGTAAGCACCTCCGCCGTTTTCCCGTTTACCGCCCAAACCTCGTCGCAGGTGTTGTAAAAATCAACGGCATACCGCACGCCGGCTTTCGCCAGCGTTTTGGAGCCGGTAGCCTTATAAAAATCATCGTAGTACTTGCTGTGGAACGTAGCCACCAGAGGCACGCCGTCACGCTCGGCGATGCGCCGCGCCTCGCGCCCCGCAAAAAAAGGGCTGTGAGCGTGTACCAGATCAAACTTCATCTGGCCCACGGCGTTACGAAAGCTTTTACTCAATCGGGGAAACCCCACGCGGTATGCTTCGCCGGGGATGCGGAAACCATCGTACAGGAGCGTCTCGCAGTTCACCTGTTCGGGGTACAGCGGGTTGTTGGGCGCGATGTACAGCGCTTCGTGGCCCAGCGCCTCCAACCCCTGGCAGTAGCCGAGCATCACGCGGCCTACCCCGTCCAGCGTCGGCGGGTAGGTCTCGCAGAATTGTCCGATCAGCATGGTTGCCCCTCCAAGGCGCGAAACCGCGTTTCGCGCGAATGTTTCATCGCATCCGGCCGGTGGATTTTTCATCCGTCTCCGCTTTGAAATGCCCAAAACGGCGCCGTGGTTCCCGCGGGTTTCCCTCCGCGTCGGCGGCGCCTCGGGTGGCTGCGCGGCAACTCGCCTGCGCCTGCCCCGGATGAAAAAAACCCGCCCGTACGCTTCGGCGTTGCGGAGATTTCCTTCTCGCCGTGCCCGCGATCGCGTCTCGATCGGCGGTTTCATGGCACCAGTATAACACAGCTTCGGCGGATTGGAAACCGTCGTTTTCATCCGTGCACCGCCCCCTGCCGGTATTGACGTTTCCCAAACCGAATCGTACAATGCCGATAGGAATATAAACTGACAGGGGAGGCTGCGCCTGTGCGGCTTTTGCATCTTTCCGACCTGCATCTGGGTAAAAAGCTCAACGAAGCGTCGCTGATCGACGATCAGCGGCATATTCTCGCGCAGATTCTTACGGTGCTCGACGTCCAAAAACCGGACGCCGTGCTGATCGCGGGCGACGTATACGATAAGCCGATCCCTTCCGCCGATGCGGTTAAGCTGCTGGACGAATTTCTGACGCAACTCGCGGCGAGGGAGCTGCCGGTGGTCATCATCAGCGGCAATCACGATTCCGCCGAGCGCCTCGCCTTCGGCAGCCGGCTGCTGACGGCGAAGAATATCTTTCTCTCTCCAGCCTATGATGCAGAAAACGCAATCGTGCGCCCCGTACGCCTGACGGATGAATACGGCTCGGTGAACCTCTGGCCCGTGCCGTTTGTGAAGCCCGCGCACGTTCGCGCCGCCCTGCCGGATGCGGAAATCAGCACCTACACCGACGCGCTGCGCGCCGTGGTTGCGCAAATGCCGCTGGATGTTTCGGAACGCAATGTGCTTGTGTGCCACCAGTTTCTCACCGGCGGGGAACGCTGCGAATCGGAGGATATTCCTGTCGGCGGGCTGGACAATGTGGACGCGTCGGTGTTTGACGCGTTCGATTATGTGGCGCTTGGCCACCTGCACCGCGCGCAGCGCGTGGGGCGGGAAACGGTGCGCTACTGCGGCTCGCCGCTCAAATACTCGTTTTCCGAAGTGCGGGATGGGAAAAGCGTCACCTTGGCCGATTTCGGGCCGAAGGGCGACGTTCGGCTTTCCGCCGTTCCGCTGTCCCCCAAGCGGGAGCTGCGGGAACTGCGCGGCGCGTATAACGACCTCGTATTAAAGAAAAACTACGAGGGAACCGCCACGGATGATTATCTGCACATTACCCTTACCGACGAGGACGACGTGCCGGACGCGCTGAGCAAGCTGCAGGTGATCTACCCCAATTTGCTTAAATTGGATTACGACAACACGCGCACCCGCCGCAACCGGCTGGTGGAGCTGACGGACGCCCCCGAACGGCGCACTCCGCTTTCCCTGCTTTCGGATTTTTACGAGCTGCAAAACAACCGTCCCATGACCGACGCGCAGCAAGGCTATGCCGCCGCGCTGATGGAAAAGATATGGGAGGAACGCGTATGAGGCCCGTAAAGCTTACTCTGTCGGCCTTCGGCCCTTTTGCGGGCGAAACGGTGCTGGACCTTGCCCCGCTTGGCGAACGCGGATTATACCTGATTACCGGGGTTACGGGCGCGGGAAAAACGACGATTTTTGATGCCGTTACCTTTGCCCTCTACGGCGAACCGAGCGGGCAAAACCGCAAGCCCGGCATGCTGTACAGCAAATACGCCGCGCCGGATGCGAAAGGCTCGGTGGAGATGACGTTTTTCCACCGCGGGCAACGCTATACGGTCGCCCGCACCCTGCCGCACGAGCGACAGAACAAGCGTGGCGACGGCACCGTAACCAATGCCGCGTCCGCCGCCCTCTACTACCCGGACGGCCGCGCCCCGCTTGTAAAACCCACCGAGGTTACCCGCGCCGTTACGGAGCTGCTGGGCGTGGATAAGGAGCAATTTTGCCAGATCGCGATGATCGCACAGGGCGCGTTTCAGCAGTTGCTGCTGGCCGATACGGACACACGCGGCAAAATCTTCCGAAAAATATTCGGCACAAAGCCCTATCTGGCGTTTCAGGAGCAGGTAAAGCGGGACGCGCTGCAGCTGGACGACGAATGCCGGATGCTGGAGCACGATATGGCAGCCGGCGTGGCGAGCCTGCGCGCGGCGGAAGACGACCCCCTCGCTTCGGAGCTCGCGCCGCTGCAAAAGAGCGTGCCCTCCGCAGAGGATGCTATCGCATTGATTGAGAAGCTGCTTCGGGGCGACGAGGAACGCCTTGCGGGCCTTGAAGCGGAAATCCGCGCGGCAGACAGGCTGGTAAGCGCGGCGGACGAGGCGCTGGGGCAGGCCGAGCAGCAGGCGCGCCTGCGCGCCGAGGCGGAGCAGGCCGAAGCGTGGCTGAAAGCCAACGAGCCGAACCTGCTGACACTAAAAATAGCGTTGGACGCCGAAACCGCCCGCACGGATGAGCGGAAGCGGCTGGAAGCCGAAGCCGCCGCCTGCCGAGCGGAGCTGCAAAAGCATCTCGCGCTGGATGCGCTGCTGACCCGTGTTTCACAGGCCGAACAGATCGCGAAGCAGGCGGAAGCGGCGCTGGCCGATAGCCTGAAGGCTTACGAATCGCTGCAGACGCGCCTCGCGCAGGCCCGCGGCGAGCTGGAACCTCTGCACGACGCCGGGGAGGACGCGCAACGCCTGACCGCGGCAGAAAAGCAGAAAGCGGAACAGGTTGCCGCGCTGGAGGGTTTGCAAAAGGAATGTGTTTCCCTATCGGAAGCCGAAAAACGGTTGTCCGTCGCGCAGCGCGGCTACCGGCTTACGGCGGATAAGGCTTCGGAAGCCTCGCAGACCTACCAGCTGCAACACCGGCGGTTTCTGGACGAGCAGGCGGGCATTCTCGCGCAGACGCTTGTTACCGGCGAACCGTGCCCCGTGTGCGGCTCGCGGGAGCACCCCGCGCCCGCGGCGGTGTCCGAGCAAGCCCCGACACGCGAACAGTTGAAACTGCTTGCCGAGACGGTGGAAGCGCTCCGCAATCAAGCGGCAAAGGAAAGCGAGCAGGCGGCAGCCCTTGCCGGAGCCGTGGCAAAAGCGCGTGCGGATGTGGACGCGCTTGTGGAACGGCTGTTAAACGGCGCCGGTGTACAGGCGCTTGAACCCGTGCTGGAAAAAGCGCGTACGGAACGTGTGGAATTACAAAAACAGCTTGCCGAAGCGGCTCGGAAAGCGGAACGCGCAAAGCAGTTGATCGCCGGAATTCCAAAAGCGGAAGCGATTCTGCGTGAGCAGGAAGCGGCGCTGGAAGTAGCGCGGCAATCGGCGGCGCAGGCCCGCGCGGATGCCGGTTCGCTGGCCGCGCGCGCAGCGGAAGACCGTGCCGCCCTCGCCTATCCCGATCGCGCGGCGGCGGAAGCCGCGCTGGCCGCGGCGGAAACCGCCATGAGGCAGCGCGAAGCGGCGCTGGCCGCGGCACAGCAGGAGTACGATACGGCACGGGACGGCGTGCAGCGGTACCGCGCCCAGCTGGAAACGCTGAACGGCCAGTTGGCAAGCGCGGTCCCCGCGGACACAAATGTGCTCCGGGAGGAGAAAGAAGCCCGCCGCCTTGCCCGCGAAGCTCTGCTGGGTCGCGCCCAAACCGTGCGCGAGCGCCGAAACGGTAACGCAGGCATTTTGCATAAGCTGAAAGCCCACGCCGCCGAA
>JAQUXV010000141.1:1696-6937 GCA_028692205.1 Eubacteriales bacterium | reverse complement strand
GTATACGCCGAGCGCTTTGGCCTGAAAACCGAGGTGCTTCTCGCCGCTTTCCGCGAGCGCCATGCCGAACAGCGGGCGTTCGTGCCAATGGCCGGGCTGGTTGATT
Source organism: Eubacteriales bacterium (assembly GCA_028692205.1). The sequence continues at coordinate 6,831 of JAQUXV010000141.1, read as the reverse complement.
GTCTGGAAGCCACCGCCTCGCTTGGCTGCAGGCATTACCTGTTCACCCACCGGGACCACCGGGCTGTGGATCAGCTGGCGGCGGACGGGTTGCTTAGGCTGTTTACGGACTGCGTTACCCGGGAAGATGGGTTCGCCGATAAACCGTCGCCGGAGGCGCTGCTCTACCTGATGAATCTGCATCGTTTCCCCGCGGCCGAAGCGTATATGATCGGCGACCGGGATATTGATATCGACGCCGGAAACGCGGCGGGAATCGACGGGGTTTTACTGGACCCGGGTCGCTACTACCCGCAGGTAGCCGCCCGTTATCGCATCGGCACGTTAATCGATCTCCCCGCTCTGTTATCCAAATAGCATCAGCAAACGCCCCGCCGTATGGCGGGGCGTTTTAACCTGCCAAGAAAGGCTCGCCTGCTTGTCACCCGCGTCACAGCAGGCGATCATGTACGTCTGTACGCTCCGTCCGTGTGCGGCTTGGCTTCGTTCATCTGAACCTTTTTCAGCAAGCTGAACTTGCGTGCTTGCATGAAGTATATCAACGTTCTGAAACATTTTACTATACAGCAGGACGTTTACTGTTAGATTGTAAACGCCGCATCTTCTTGTCACGGATTCTGTTTGCAGCCAAACCCCGGTTCTCTCTCCCGTCATTGTCGGGAATACGCATGCAGCCGGGGCCTCGCTGCCATCCGGTGCCGGCAAGGCAACCCTGTTTACAATAGCGAACGCCCTGCTCTACAGCAGGGCGTTTTATCAATAAGCAAATTCTTCTTCATGCCGACCCTGCAAACGAGTGCGTTATTTCCCTGGCCATACTTCCGGATTCAGCAGGTTGGCGGGTTTTCTCCCAGCCAGAGCGTCCTCAATGCGTTCGCGGCAGGCATCCGCCATCTGGTTTCTGGTATAAAGCGTGTTGCTGCCGATATGCGGGGTCATCAGTACGTTGGGCAGCGCCTTCAGCTTTGCCGAAACCTCCGGCTCGTCTTCAAACACGTCCAGCGCCGCGCCCGCAAGTTCGCCCTTTTCCAGCGCCTCGGCCAGCGCCCGTTCATCCACCAGTTTACCGCGAGCCGTGTTCAGCAGAAACGCGGTGGGTTTCATCAGCTTCAGGGCTTCGGCGTCGATCATCCGGTTCGTTTCGGCTGTCAGCGGGCAATGCAGGGATACCACATCCGCGGTTTTCAGCAATTCCGTAAGCGGCAGCCTGCGCGCGTTGCCCGCAATAGAATACGGTTTCATGCTCCGGCTTGCGTAAATCACCCGCATGTGCAAAAACCGCCCGAATTCAGCTACGCGCGAACCAATGCGCCCCATGCCCACAATGCCGAGCGTTAGTCCCTGCGGCGATACGCCCATGGAGCGTCCCATGGTGAAAAGCTTGCGTGTGGATGGCAGCCCGCGTATCTGCCGGTCCAGTTCGCCCGCGCGCCGAAGCAGCGTTAACAGCTGCGTCATCGCCATTTCCGCGGTGGTCTCGGTTACACTGTCGGGGATGTTCGCCACCGGTATCCGCAGTTCCGTCGCAGCGTCAAGGTTAATGGCGTCGTATCCCGCGCCGTAGCACACAATCAGCTTCACCTTCGTGCAGGCCGCAAGCAGCCGCCGGTCCATCGCGCCGCATGCGACAACCGCGTCGCATTCCGGCAGCAACGCAAGCAGCTCGGTTTTTGAAAACGCTTTACCCGGCTCGGGATAAACCAGCTCGTTCGGCTTGAGCATCGCGAAATGCTCCATTGGAACGCCGTGCGTGATCAGGATCTTCGCCATGTTCTCATTCCTTTCATGATATGGTTATCATAGCAATTTTTCCTTCTCCGCGCAAGCGGTATTCAAGCGGATTGCGGTTGGATGCCGGTTCGCCCCTCTTCACTTTTCAGCTGCAGCTTCTTCTTCGCTTGCCAAAAACAATACAATATGATACTATATGATACGTTTGAATACGTGTATTTGGGAGGTACCAGTTTCTATGTGTGGAATTGTTGGCTATATCGGTGAACAGGAAGCGTGCCCGATTTTAATGGAAGGCCTTTCCCGGCTGAGCTATCGCGGGTATGACAGCGCGGGCGTCGCCATTATCGGCCCTTCCGGTAAAATCGATATTCAGAAGGCCAAAGGCCGCCTTGAAAACCTTGCCGCAATGCTGGAAGACAGCCCCATGTCCGGGCATGCCGGCATCGGCCATACGCGTTGGGCCACCCATGGCGAGCCCAGTGATGTGAACGCCCATCCCCATCGCGCGGGATGCGTTGCCGTAGTTCACAACGGCATCATCGAGAACCACGAAGCTCTGCGCAAGCAGTTACAGCAAAAGGGTTGTGTTTTCGTTTCCCAAACCGATACCGAGGTCGCCGCCCACCTGCTGAACACCCTGTATCAGGGCGATATGAAGGCCGCTCTCCTGAAAGCGCTAACGTTGATTAAGGGCAGCTACGCGCTGGGCGTACTGTGCGACGCGGAACCGGGCAAGCTGTTTTGCGCCCGGCGCGAAAGCCCGCTGGTAGTCGGCGCGAAAGACGGCGAAGCCTTTATCGCCAGCGACATCCCCGCTATACTGAGCCATACGCGCGACGTTGTGTTTTTGCAGGATCAGGAAATCGCCGTGCTCAGCGAAGCGGGTGTGGAAGTGTACGATAAAGCCGGTATTCTGCAACAGCCGGAGCTTTTCCACGTAACGTGGGATTTGAGCAGCGCGGAAAAAGGCGGTTACGACCATTATATGCTCAAGGAGATTCACGAGCAGCCCACCGCCCTGCAAAGTACCTTTACCCCGCGCAATACCGGGGACCCGCACGAATACGGATGGCTGCCCATAACGCCGGAGGAAGCCGCAAAAATCAGCCGCATCAACATCGTCGCCTGCGGCACAGCCTACCACGCAGGCGTTTTCGGCAAGTATGTTATCGAAAAGCTTGCCCGCATTCCCGTTTTGGCGGATGTCTCCAGCGAATATCGTTACCGCGACCCGATCATCGGGGAAAACGAGCTGTTTATCGCCGTATCCCAAAGCGGAGAAACGGCCGACACCCTCGCCGCCCTGCGGGAAGCCAAGCGACGGGGCGCAAAGGTACTGGCGATTTGTAACGTCGTCGGTTCCACCATCGCGCGCGAGGTGGGTGACGTAAACACGCTGTTCACCTATGCCGGGCCAGAAATTGCCGTCGCCAGCACCAAGGCGTACATGACGCAGGTGGAAATGATGCTGCTGATCGCGCTTGCGCTTGGCGATATGCGCGGCACGCTTCCTCCGGAGGAGGCTGAACGCCTTCGTGCGGAAATTGCCGCGCTCCCCGCCAAAGCCGAACAGGCTCTCGCCACAGAAGAGCACCTACGGGCCTTTGCCGACGCCGCCAGCCACAAACGGCACGTTTTCTTCATCGGCCGCGGGCTGGACTACGCGCTTTCCATGGAAGCGGCGTTAAAGTTAAAGGAAGTCAGCTACATTTTCAGCGAGGCCTACGCGGCGGGCGAACTGAAGCACGGGCCTATCGCCTTGCTGGAAAACGGGCGGTTGGTGATCGTAACCATCACACAGCCCGCGCTACTGGATAAAACGCTCAGCAACATTCGGGAGATCAAGGCGCGCGGCGCAAGCGTAATGGCCGTCTGCCGCGACGACCTGCGTGACAAGGTTGAAGGCGAGGTGGACGAGCTGGTTTTAATCCCCGCGGCGGACGATTTGCTGGCTCCGCTGCTCGCGGTGATTCCCTTACAGCTTTTTGCCTATTGCATGGCCGTTGTGCGCGGCTGCGATGTGGATAAACCCCGCAACCTCGCCAAGAGCGTAACCGTGGAATAACCCTACCGCTGACAAAGCCACGTCGGGATTACCCTACCGCCCGGCGCGGAAAATGCCAATCAGTGAACGAGGGATGCGGAGCCTATTGCTCCGCATCCCTCTCTTTTGCCATAGTGCGCTTTCACAAGCACACCCTCTGTTTACAGGAAACCTGAAGCGCCTTTAGACGCAGGGCAAAGCTTGTGTTTACTCGTTTGCTAACGGTGTCCCCTGTCCCCCCGCTTCCGGCAGTTCGGCTCGTGAGTAATCCGTTTTCCCCAGTACAAACAGCTCGTTGGAAGCCGCATGCGAAAATGATGGATTCTATCATAGCGATATGGACGAATGCTGGTGGTCGCCCCACAGCGGGGCAGGCAACAAAGCAGACTTTTTCAATTGACAGGGGTGCGGAGCCTTTTGCTCCGCACCCCCATTGTTTTTCAATTGCCAGCGTTAACCCTTCAGGCCGTATCCCTCCGGGTTATTGCTCTGCCACCGCCAGGAATCCCGGCACATATCATCCAGCGTCTTTTCCGCCGTCCAGCCGAGCATTTCGCGAGCCTTGGCCGCGTCGGCATAGCACACGGCGATGTCGCCGAGGCGGCGCGGTGCGATCTCGTAGGGGATCGCCAGGTGGTTTACGCGCTCGAAGGTATTCACCAGATCCAACACGCTGTAACCCGTTCCCGTGCCGATGTTGAAGATTTCGCATCCTTTATGGTCCGCCAGATACTTGCAGGCTGCCACGTGCCCTTTGGCCAGATCCACTACATGGATGTAGTCACGCACTCCCGTACCGTCCGGCGTGGGATAATCATTGCCGAATACGTTCAGCTTTTTCAGTTTGCCGGAGGCAACCTGCGTGATGTACGGCATCAGGTTGTTGGGAATGCCTACCGGATCCTCGCCGATCATTCCGCTCTCATGAGCGCCGATGGGGTTGAAGTACCGCAGCAGCGCCACCGCCCAGTCCGGATTCGCAGCGGCAACATCGGTTAAAATCCGCTCAATCATGTACTTCGTCCAGCCGTAGGGGTTGGTGCACCCGGTCGGCATGGTCTCCGTAAGCGGCATGGTTTCCGCAAGGCCGTACACTGTTGCAGACGAGCTGAATACAAAGCGGCTCACGTTGTGCTTACGCATGATTTCGCAAAGCGTCAGCGTGCTGTCCAGATTGTTGCGGTAATAGGCCAGCGGCTTTACCACGCTCTCGCCCACAGCCTTGAAGCCTGCGAAATGGATGACCGCGTCAAACTGATTCTCGGCGAAAATCTGGTCCATAGCGTCCGCGTCGCAAACATCCGCCTCATACCAGCGTACGGGTTTCCCGGTAATTTTCTCCAGCCGTTCAATGACCA
>JAQUXV010000141.1:0-1596 GCA_028692205.1 Eubacteriales bacterium | reverse complement strand
GCGAAATGGATGACCGCGTCAAACTGATTCTCGGCGAAAATCTGGTCCATAGCGTCCGCGTCGCAAACATCCGCCTCATACCAGCGTACGGGTTTCCCGGTAATTTTCTCCAGCCGTTCAATGACCAGTTTGGAGCTGTTGGAAAAATCATCCACGATCACCGCCTGTTGACCGGCGTTGATCAGCTCGATATAGGTATGGGAACCGATAAAACCGGCGCCGCCGGTAAGCAAAATGGTCATTCGGTTTGCCTCCTGTGTTGATTTTATCAGAAGAGCTTTTCGGGGTAAACGCCTTCCGCATGCATGGTTTTCAGCTGCTGCTGCACGAAAGGCTTGTCCTCTTTGTAGGTTACGCCAAACCAGGTAGCGTCGGTCTTCAGCACGTCCACCGTCAGGCCCTCTTCGTGCATCAGCTCATCCACCAGCACGGGCAGCACATATTCCGCCTTCAGTTCATCCGGCGACAGCGAAGCCAGAAACGCCTCAAACCGCTTCTGCGCGATATCGAAAATCCAGGGGGAGAAGCCGAACAGGTTCATGCTGACGATGCTGTCCGGGTCAAGTATCACGCCGTTTTCGTCCGCGTTGGTATCGCGGATGGTGCCGTCCGGGAAGGGCCTGATCTTATAGGTTTCGGTTACGCTTTTCAGCTTCCCGTCCGCCGTGGTCGCGCATACGCCGCGGGTTACGTGGCCGTTCTCGCTGACCGTGTTTTTAAGGTAGTAACCCACCATGCACGCTTCGCGTTCGGGTTTCAGCGTCTCGATACGGTCGCCGATCAGTTGATAGGGTGCGCGGCCGTAATAATCGTCCGCGTTAATCACAGCGAACGGCTCGTGAATAGCGTCCTTCGCGCAGAGCATGGCGTGCACGGTGCCAAAGGGCTTTACCCGATTCTCCGGTACGTGGTATCCGGCCGGAAGCGACTCGTACTCCTGATACACATACTCCACCTTAATTTTCTTGCTCAGCGCATCGCCGACCATCCGACGGATCAATTCCTCAAAGTCACGTTTGATAATAAAAACGACCTTGGTGAAACCCGCCTGAATCGCGTCATAAACCGAGTATTCAAACAACATTTCGTTATTGGGTCCCATCCCGTCCACCTGCTTATTGCCGCCGTAGCGGGATCCCATCCCGGCCGCCAGAACCAGAAGCGTTTTATCCATTGCCATCGTTCCTTCCCTGTATTGCTATGGCACCGCCCAAAGGCGAGTAAACCCTGTTACACAAGCCGTTTTCCGCCTGCCGGCGACTCCACGGCTTCTCCGGCGAAAAACACCGTCTCGTTGGCAATGTTCTCCCGTACCAGCTCGGCCCCGCCCATATCCGGCTCAAAGCCGGTCTGTTTGGCCCGTCCCGATTCAGCAGGGTTACCGCACGCCTCGTAAGCCGCCGGCATGCGAATGGGGGGGCACTTCACTCTGCGGTTGATGTGAAATCCCTCGGTGCTGTCTCTGCGAAAAAAAACGGTTACGGTGCGGAATATCATCTTCATATCCAGCATCAGGGAGAAGTTCTCAATATAAAACAGGTCGAGGATCACCTTATCCTTGGGCGTTGTATTATATTTACCGTCAATTTGCGCCAT
>JAQUXV010000140.1 GCA_028692205.1 Eubacteriales bacterium | reverse complement strand
GCAGCGGTTCTTCACGGAAGGCTTCGTTGCAAAACACATCCCGGATGGCGAAACTCTTCTCGTTCAAACGGGTGGTAAAGGTGCGGCGCAGTGTCATGTTTTCGCCAAACAGCTCTGCCTCCCGCATTTCGCCGGAAACGGTAATTATGTACTGTTCATCCTCCCAGCGCGTGTCGGTGCACAGGTGCTCGGCGGGGGTGGTGCGCATCCTGCCGTGCATGGGGTAGGCTTTACCGTCCAACTCGCAGGGAGCGCATACGTTCTCCAGCCCGCAGGTGAACATCAGCCCGCCCATAATGCTGCGCTGGGCTTCTGCGCCGTTGGTATCGTAGGGATTGCGCCCCTGCATGCCGGGTTTGGACAGAAAATGGAACGGGATACCGCGATAGCGGAACTCCGAAATATCCAGGCATTTATCTGCCGCAAGTTTCAGGCACATGGGCCCGTTTTGAATCTCGTAACCCGCCAGCCCGCGCGCGCGGCCCTCCCCGATGGTGATTGGCCGAACGCAGGCTAACTGTTGCATGGAACCCACATAACGAAGCGTTTCTTCCCGTTTCATAGGCATCACTCCAGATTGGCGTGGTAGCGCCACAGTTCTTTCAGCACAATATTCTTCTTTTGAATGATAATGCTGGCCATCACGTCGCCCAACAGGAGAAGGCTCTGCTCGAAAAGCGAGGTCATCGGCTGTGCGGAATCAATCTCGTCGGGCAGATACAGCTTGGTTCGCACAGGGATGCGAACCATAAAATCCGCCACATCTTTCATGCCGCCGTTAGGGTTGGAGCCGATGTGAACGATTTTGGCGCCGAAGGTACGCGCTTTTTTTGCAATGCCCAGCGGGAACAGCGACGAACCGCTGCCGGAGCCGACGATCAGCAAATCCTTGTCCGTGATGGCTGGCTCGGTGATTTCGCCCACACAGTGCGCGCGGATGCCCAGATGCGCCATGCGCTTGGCAACGGCCTGCAGCGACAGCATTACCCGTCCCACGCCGACAAAGTATACCTGCTCGGCGGCAAGCATCGCGTTCACAAGCTTTTCCACCGATGCCGGATCCACCGCGTTCAGCGCGCGGTTCAGCTCGTCCATCGTGGCGGAAACGGTTTGCCGGTACAGGTTATCAAAATCCTCCATCGGATGTTCCTCCTCGTTCCATTGATCCGTTGTATTCGACTACAGCGCGTTGGCGGCACGGAAAGTCGCTTCCAGATCGTTGCGCTTCAGGCAGGTGGTTCCCGCGACAAAAATGTTTGCATGCCCCGCATATTCCCGGATATTCTGCGGGGATACCCGGCCGTCCAGCTCGATGAGAGTGGGCAGGCCGCGTGCGTCGATCATCGAGCGCAGTTCATGAATTTTACGTTCGGCATAGGGTACCTGCTTTTCTCCGGCACTGGAAGCATAACCGGGGTTGATGAGCATCAGCAACACGGCGTCGCATAGTTCCAGCGCATATTCCAGCGTGTTCAGCGGGGTCGCGGGTTTCAGCGCCAGCCCGGCGCGCGCGCCTTTTGCGTGGATATGCTTGAGCATTCCGTCCACGTGAGGCTCGGTTTCGGCATGAAAAACAATCTGCTGTGTACCAATGTCCAATAGCTCATCCACAAAATACTGGTTGGCGGTGGTCATTACATGCGCGTCGAAAGGCAGCTCGGTGATTTTACGGAGCTGGCGCACCGTTTCCAATCCTAAAGGCATACTGGGGCTGAAATGCCCGTCCAGAATATCCACATGCAGCAATTTGCAGCCTGCCCGCTCCAACTGGCCGATCTGCTGTTTCAAATCGCACAGATCCAAACAGATCAGCGATGGAGAAACGATCCGTTTCTCATTCCATACGGATTGGTTCATATTCATCCTCCCTTTCGGCTTTTTCTTCAGGCGTGTTTGGCAAGATACGCTTCGATTTGCGCACGGGTCGGCAGCGACGAGATGGCGCCCTTGGCTTCCACGCACAGGCAGCCGCCTACGCTGCCGTAACGCAGCGCGTCCAACAGGGCGCTTTCCGTAATCTCCTCCGTGTGCCGGATCCCCAGCATCAGCAATCGGGACAGGAATCCGCCCCAGAAGGCGTCGCCCGCGCCGGTGGTATCCACAACCTTTTCGGCTTTCAGCCCTTCCACGAACAACCTGTGTCCCTGAAACAAGCATATGGCGCCTTTGGAACCCAAAGTTTCTACCAGTACGGCGATACCGTTGTCCCGCGCCAGCGCGGGAAGGGTGCTTTCACCGCCGAGCATTTCCACTTCTTCCTCAGATAGTTTTAGCAAATCAACATACGGCAGGTTCCGCCGAACCGCAGCCACGGCGGCTGCGCTGTCGTCGTTCCACATAAGGTTGCGGTAATTCATATCGAAGCTGACCAGCTTATCAAGTTCCCGCCCCCGGCGCAGCAGCTGTTCGGTTGCGGCTACGGTACTTCCGGCGGAAAGGGAGCAGGAGCCGGAATGCACAATCGTGCTGTTTTGAAGATGTTCGTCCCGTACGTCCTCTGGGGTGAGCATCATATCCGCGCCGGGTTTGCGCGCGAAGGTAAAGGAGCGCTCGCCTTCGGGCGTCAGGTTTACAAACGCCATGGTGGTTACGGCTTCGGCGCAGCGCTCCGGGCAAAGAACGGCAACGCCTTCCCGCCGAAGTGTTTCCTGTAGAAAAACGCCGAAATCATCGTCCCCAACCTTGCCGCAAAAGCCTGCGTTCAGGCCGTTGCGGGCAACGGCGATCGCCACGTTGGCCGGCGCGCCGCCCGCGTTGCGAATGTAGCTGTCAGGCTCGCTGCCCGGGATGAAGTCGATTACCATCTCGCCGAGCGTGTAAATGTCCATAGGGGAAACCTCCAATGCGGCTTACGCCGGTTTTCGGCAGGCAGATAATCTCAATCCGCACACTGGCCCAGCGCGCAGCGTGTAATGTGCTCCGCCGTGAGGCCGTATTCCTGCTTCAGGTAATCAATGGAGCCAACCTGGCTGAAACGATCCTCCACGCCGACGCGGTAAAGCGGCGGCATTTGCCCGGCTCCCGCCAGCACTTCGGCAACCGCGCTGCCCAGCCCGCCGATGATGCTGTGGTTCTCCGCGGTTACAACACGCTGTTTGCCGCGAGTTGCCGTGAGCACTAATTCCTTGTCCAGCGGCTTGATGTTGAACATGTCGATCACTTCGGCCGATACGTTCTGCCTGGCAAGCATTTCAGCGGCGTCCAGCGCGGGGCGAACCAACTCGCCTGCGGCAATGATCAGCACATCGTCGCCTTTCCGCAGCACATTGCCGTGTCCCAGCTCGAAGGTGGAACCTTCCGCATAGATTTGCGGCATTTCTTTCCGGTTGGCGCGAATGTAATGTACGCCTTTCAGACCGACCAGCGTGTGCAGAAGCCATTTCAGCTGCACACCGTCCGCGGGATCGAAAATCTGCACGGTTGGAATGGCGCGGATGAAGGCCATATCCTCAAAGGTGGTGTGGGTGCCGCCGTTGGCCGCCGCGCATACGCCCGGATCGGAAGCATAGATGTTGAGGGTGTTGCGCGCGTACGCGCCCTCCAGAAACAGCTGATCGCCCACGCGGCGGGATACGAACGGCGAAAAGGAATGCACGAAAGGCACGAAACCCCGCATGGACATGCCTGCTGCTGTCCCGATCATGTTTGCTTCGGCGATACCCATTTCCATAAACTGTTCCGGAAACCGCTCGCGAATGCGTACAAAGGAGGACGCGGTGCCCAGATCGGCGTCCATCGCGACGATCTTCGGGTTGTTCTCCATCATCTCCATCAGCGTATCCACAAACACGCGGCGCATTTCCATGGCGTTATTTTCTCCTGTTAAGCTCCACATGTCTGTCCCTCACCTTCGATAAAGCGCGTCAGTTCCGCAATAGCCTGTTCCGCCGCCTGGTTGTCCTTCGGCCCGAATTTAACGGAATGGTTGTCCAACAAATTCTCAAAATACGGCACACCCTGCCCCTTTATGGTGTCCAGAACGATGCAGACAGCCTGATCCCCCACCGCTTTGGCGCGGTCGATCGCGGCGGAGATTTCATCCTCTTTCGCACCGTTCACAGTCTCCACATGGAAACCAAAGGCGCTCATCTTTGCGGCGATGCTGAAGGGGTTGATGATGTCTTTGGTGTAGCCGTCCAGCTGGCGCTTGTTTTCGTCGATCATCACGATCACGTGGTTCAGCTTCCGCGCGGCGATATACTGGAACGCTTCCCAGCACTGGCCCTCGTTCAGCTCGCCGTCGCCGACGATCAGGTATACGTACTGATCCGACTTTTCCATTCGGAATGCCATGCCGAGCCCCGCGGCAACGGAGGTGCCCTGCCCCAGCGACCCGGTGGTGGCATCCACGCCGGGGGTTAAAAAACGGTCGGGGTGGGAGGGCAGGCGCGTGCCGCCCTCGTTGAGCGTAAACAGCCACGATTCATCAAAGTAACCCAGAATTGCCAGCGTACAGTATAACGCCGCACCGGAATGCCCCTTGGAAATCACCAGATAATCACGGTCGGGCCATTGCGGATTTTTTGGATCGTAACGCATCTGTTTGCCGTACAGCACCGACAGTGTTTCCACAATCGACATGGAGCCGCCAAGATGCCCGTATTTGCGCCATTCCAACATGCGAAGAATGTTTCGCCGTATCTTCGCGGAAAATTTCTGCAACTGGAGAAGTTCCGCCTGTTCCATATGCTTTAATTGCCTCCCGTTTCGTGTAAACGGGCATATCCGGGATACCGGGGCTGTTTCAACCCGGTATGCGGAGCCCTTTTGGTTCGTTTTCCTGCTTACTTGACGATGATGTCGCGGCCCTTCAGGTCGGAGTTGAGGCATACCGCGCCGATAAGAATCGCGCCGATGACAATATCCTTCCACAGGGGATTAACGCCCATCATATTCAGGCCGGAGTTGACGGCCACGATAGTGATGACGCCGATTGCCGTATGCAGCACGCTGCCCCGGCCGCCTGCCATGGACGCGCCGCCCAACGCGACCGAAGCGATGGCGAGCAGACCAAGACTGTCGCCTACGGTCGGCACTGCGCTTTTCAGTTTGAAAGCATACATTACGCCGGAGAGGGAGCTGCAGGTGGAGCAGATGATCATGGCCATCATCTGGGCTTTTTCCGTATCCACGCCCGCAAGCCGCGTCGCTTTGGTGTTTGCGCCGACCGCCATAATGGACCGGCCGTATACGGTGTACTGTTGCAGGCAAAACAGCAGTAGCACAATGGCAAGCGCGATGTAGAACATGACCGGAATGCCCAGAAATGGCTGGGAAGCCCACTTGACCAGATAGCGGGATTTCATGGCGATGGCTTTGGAACCATCGGGCGCCTGGGTCAGCGCGATGCAGCTCCAGAAGTTCATGGTGCAAAGCGTTACGATAAAGCTGGGCAGCTTCAGTTTGGTGACCAGAACGCCGTTAAGCCAGCCCATAATCACGCCGAAGATCAGCATCAGCGGGACAACCCACAGCCCGACCTGGGAAATGTACAGGCCCGTCAACACACAGGAGCATGACGCTACCGCGCCGGTTCCAAGGTCGATGCCGCCTGTGAAGATGACAAAGGAGATGCCGCAGGCCATCAGCAGAAGTGGAGACACTTCCAACATCAGGTTCTGGAGGCTGTAAGCGCTCATAAAATTGGGTGTCGCGATGGTGAACACCCCAAATACCAGCACAACGCTGATATAACACATGTATTTGGAAAGGTTGGAAAGCTGTGCTTGCTTGGTTTTCATGGTTGAACCTCCCTCACATCATTGCCTTGACCAGATCAAGCTGGGATGGCTTATTCCCCACGGGACAATCGAATTCGCCGTTGAACACGCCGTCCTTGAGCACGATGATGCGGTTGCACATGCCGATACATTCGTCCAACGTGTCGCCAAGCAGGATTACGGAAATACCCGCTTCCGTAATATCGCGAATCAGCGTATAAATTTCTTCTTTGGAACCTACGTCCACGCCGCGCGTCGGGTGGTTGAGAATCAGAATCTGGCACCCGCTTTCCAGCGCGCGGGAGAAAACTACCTTCTGCGCGTTGCCGCCGGATAGCTGGTTGATGCGGTCGTCGATGCTGAAACATTTAATGCCGACCTTGTCTACCCAGCCCTGTGCAACCTTGCGCAGCTTGCGGTCCGAGAGGAACCCGTGATTGGAAAGCTTCTCCATATGGGAGATGGTAATGTTGTCGGTGAGGGAGAGGATGCCGATGATGCCTTCGTCGCGGCGCTCCTTGGGCACGCACAGGATGCTGGCGCGCCGTGCCTGACAGGGGTTGGCGAACTCATAGCGCTTTCCGCACACCTCCAGCGTGCCGGCCGTAAAGCCCTCGTCGCCGCAGAGAGAGGAGCACAAGGCTTCTTTACCCGAGCCTTCTACACCGCTGAAACCGAGAATTTCACCCTTGTGCAATTCAAAGGAAAGATGATTGAAGCCGCTGAACAGGCTCAGGTCCGTCGCCTTCAACACAACCTCGTCGCCGGGCACGGCCTGACGGCTTTCGATGAAATACTCGCCGGTGGTCGAGCGCCCGACCATCTTTTCATACAGGGTGCCGATGTCCGCGTCCTTCGTGTCCATTACGGCGGTGTTGTCGCCGTCTTTGAAAACGTAGATGCGATCGGTGATTTTCAGCACTTCATCCAAACGATGGGAAATAAATACCACCGCGTTGCCCTGCTCTTTCATGCGGCGAACCTGCTTAAACAGCCGCTCAATCTCATCATCGGAAAGCACGGTTGTCGGCTCATCTAATAAAATGATGGCTTTTCCATCACCTGCTTCGGAGACGACGCTCAGCACTTTGGCAATTTCCACCATCTGCCGGGCCGCGAAATCCAGATCGGCCGCCTTTTTACCCGGGTCGATGTCGTTTACGTCAATTTCCTGCAATGCTTTGCGGGCGTCGCGGTTCATACGCGTCCAGTCGATCAGCCCGTATTTGCTGTAACTCTTCT
>JAQUXV010000139.1:1492-6987 GCA_028692205.1 Eubacteriales bacterium | reverse complement strand
CGGCTGGCAATCAGAATTTCCTCAAAGACGTCGCTGTTCTGGCAGCATTTGTGAATCGCCACGGAGGCCACGCCGCCGCAGCCGATAATCATACATTTTCCCATTTGGTTACGCTCCTTTCAACTGTAAGAGGATTTCGCGGGTCAGCTTGCAAGCGACGGCGGTGGATGCGCCGCTCGGGTCGTAATGCGGGCTAAGCTCCACCAGGTCGCAGCCCACGACGTGTACGCGGTGAAGCTGCAAAAGCGCGCTTAGCAGCTCGGTAAAGGTTGCGCCGCCTGCTTCCGGCGTGCCTGTGCCGGGGAAGATGGACGGGTCCAGCACATCCAGATCGAGGGTAAGGTACACGGGCGCGTCGCCCAGCGCGGCAAGGGTGTCCGCCCAGCCGTCCAGCGTGAAGCGGTGCAAGTCGGTATGCGCGTCGCCGAAGGCGAACTCCTCGCGTTCCCCGCTGCGGATGCCGAACTGGTGGATGCGCCCATCACCCATCAGCTCCCACGCGCGGCGGATCACGGAGGCATGGGAAAGCGGCTCGCCCAGATAATCGTTTCGCAGGTCGGTATGCGCGTCCAGATGCAGAATATGCAACCCGGGGTACGCCTTCAGCATGGCACGCAGCGCGCCCAGCGTAACCAGATGTTCGCCGCCCAGCATCACGGGCGTTTTGCCATCCCGGAGGATCTCAGCGGTTTGCGCATCGATCAGCTCCAGCGTTTTCACGGTGTTGCCGAAGGGCGGTTCCAGATCGCCGATGTCGCACACGGCAATCTCACTCAGGTCGCGATCGCAGTAGGGCGAATACGTTTCAATGCCGAAGGACTCGCTGCGGATGGCCGGGGGGCCGAAGCGAGTGCCCGGCCGATAGGAGGTGGTGCCGTCGAAGGGGACGCCGAACAGCACGATATCGGCTTGCTCGTACGGCGCGTCGCAGCCGAGAAAATCATTCCTGTTCATCCCGCTTCAACTCCTCCTCCACGTAATTGGGCAAGTAAAACGAACCTTTATGCAGGTTGGTGTTGTAATAACGCGTTTGAATGCCCAGCGCGTTCCACGCCGAGGCTTTCAAATCCCTGATCGGGTGCAGCCCCCGCGAGGAAAACCCGAACAGCCAGTGCCCGGAAGGGTAGGTGGGGATGTGCGCCTGATAGACGCGGCTGACGGGGAAAACGCTCAGAATGCGCTTGTGGGAATTGCACATGGCCTTGGCATCGTCCTGGTAGAAGGGGCTTTCGTGCTGGTTCACCAGAATGCCGTTTTCCGTGAGGGCGTTCATGCACCCGCCGTAAAACTCCTTGGTAAACAGCACCTCGCCCGGGCCGGAGGGGTCGGTGGAATCGACGATGATCAGATCGTACTTGTCTTTCGTGTGCCGCACGTATTTCAGCCCGTCGATGAAGGTGGGTTCCACGCGCGGATCGTTAAACCCGCAGGCGGTCTGCGGCAGGTATTCCCGGCAAACTTCCACCACGCGGCGGTCGATTTCTGCAACGACGATTTTTTCGATGCTTTTGTACTTGCTCAGCTCCCGCGCCACGCCGCCGTCGCCCGCGCCGATCACCAGCACGGTGCGGATATCCGGGTTAACGGCCATGGGCACATGCGTGATCATCTCGTGGTAGATAAACTCGTCCCGCTCGGTGAGCATCAGCACGCCGTCCAGCGTTAAAATGCGGCCGAACTCCGGCGAATCGTACACGGCGATGCGCTGGTAATCGCTCTCCTCCAGATGAAGCTGCGCGGATACGCGGATCGAAAACCGCACATCCGGCGTATGGTATTCGCTGAACCAGAGATCATCCACGGTCATCCACCTCCGTAACAAGATTCAGCCGGCTTACGTCCATGGCTTCGGGGCCGGTAAGCGTGCAGCCCTTGTCCCGCGCGTAGCGAATGTACTCCACAATCTGCGGGGTGATGCGTTCGCCGGGCGCGAGGATGGGGATGCCGGGCGGATAGCTCATCACAAACTCGCCGCAGATGCCGCCCGCGCACGCGTCCAGCGGCGTGCTTCTCTTTTCGGCGTAAAAGGCGCGCTGGGGGGAGCAAACAACCTCGGGGCTGATGTACTCGCTCTCCATCAGGTCGGCGCGCTTGCCTTTGTACAGCCTGCGAATGTCGGACAGGGCGCTGATGAGCCGCTCGATGTTCTTGGTCTTGTCGCCCACCGAAATATAGGCGAGGATGTTGCCCAGATCGCCGAACTCCACCTGAATATCGTACTTGTCCCGTAGCAGGTCGTACACTTCGATGCCCGCCAGCCCCACATCCAGCGTGTTTATGGAAAGCTTGGTTTCGTCGAAGGCAAAAATGCTGTCGCCGTTCACCAGCTCGCTGGAAAAGGCGTAATAATCGCCCAGTTCGTTGATCTCCTCCCGCGCGTAGCGGGCAAAACGCGTTACCTTATCAAACAGCTCCACACCGCCCAGCGCAAGGTTGCGGCGGGAAATATCCAGACTGGACAGCAGCAGGTAGCTGCCGCTGGTGGTCTGCGTAAGGTTGATGATCTGGCGCACGTAATCCGCGTTTACCCGTTCACCGCACAGCAGGATGGAGCTTTGCGTAAGCGACCCGCCGGACTTGTGCAGGCTCACGGCAGCCATATCCGCGCCCGCCGCCATGGCGGCAAGGGGCATGTTCCGGCCGAAATAAAAGTGCGTGCCGTGCGCCTCGTCCGCCAGCAGGCGCATGCCCCGGCTTTTCGCCAGCGCGGTGATGCGCGCAATGTCGGAACAGATGCCGTAATAGGTGGGGTTGTTGACAAGGATGGCTTTGGCCTCCGGGTGCGCGAGCGCCGCCCGCTCCACCGACGCGTAGGACATGCCCAGCGCGATGCCCAGCCGTTTGTCGGTTTCGGGGTTCACATACACGGGGATCGCCCCGCACAGCACCATGGCGTTGATCACGCTTTGGTGTACGTTTCGGGGCAGAATGATCTTGTCGCCGCTTTTCAGGGTGGAAAGCATCATCGCCTGCACGGCGGAGGTAGTGCCCCCCACCATAAAAAACGCGTGCGCAGCGCCGAAGGCTTCGGCGGCCAGCTGCTCCGCTTCCTTGATTACGCTCACGGGGTGGCACAGGTTGTCCAGCGGTTTCATGGAGTTCACATCCACGCTCAGGCAGCGCTCGCCCAGAAAATCGGTGAGCGGCTTGTTGCCACGCCCGCGCTTGTGCCCCGGAACATCGAAGGGCACAATGCGCTCGTCGCGCATGGCTTCCAGCGCCTCGTACAAGGGCGCGCGCGTTTGATCCATCAATGGTCGCCCTCCTGATAGATGTTCGTTCCGCTGAATATCTCCAGCATTTCCCGCCGGAGGGCATTGGCAATGCTCAGCCGCACCTGAGGCTTGATCTCGTAAACGTCGGAGTTGAACAGATAGTTCTGCAGCTCGATATCCTTGATGAGCATCTTGGTGTGGAACATGTTCGCCTGATAGACGTTGATATCCACGGCGTCGTATTTCTGCAGCGTTTTCTGGTCGATGTAATCCTGAATGGACGTAATGCTGTGGTCGATGAACAGCTTTTTACCATGCACGTCCCGGGTGAAGCCGCGCACGCGGTAATCCAGCGTGATAATGTCCGAATCGAAGCTCCCCAGCAAAAAGTCCAGCGTGGAAAGCGGCGTGATCTCCCCGCAGGTCGCCACGTCGATATCCACACGGAAGGTGGCGATGGAGGTTTCGGGGTGGTATTCGGGGTAGGTATGCACGGTGACGTGGCTCTTGTCCAAATGGCCGATCATGGTTTCGCCCGCGCGTTTACCGATCATGCTTTCCTCGGCGATCAGGCAGGTGACGCTGGCGCCCTGCGGCTCGTAATCCTGCCGGGAAATGTTCAGCACGGTTGCGCCAATCATCTCGGTAAGCTTTTCCAGGATGGCGGTAAGCCGCTCGGAATTGTACTGCTCGTTGATATACTTGATGTAGTCCTGCTGCTCTCGCGCGGTTTTTGCGTAGCAGATATCGTAGATATTAAAACTCAGGGCTTTCGTTAGATTGTTGAACCCGTACAGTTTCAGCTTTTCCGCCATGGCTTCTTCCCCCTGCGTATCTTTGCATCAAAAAAAGGATGTGCCTGTACATAGGCACATCCTGTAAACGTCATTCGGCTTCCGGCGCGCGCCCGGACATGCGGTTGCCCGCCTCTCCCGCCGCCTTTGGACCATCCAGAGTCTATACAGTAAGAACTTACTTTTACTACTCTTTTTGACCGTTTTACAAGCGTGTACCCAAGTACACTTGGTTATGAAGTAACCAACTGGCTATTTAGTAGCCAACTCATAAAATTTGCGCTTTCGCGCAATCAAACGTGCGGAAGCTTCCGCACTCGGCAGTTGACCCGGCTGTCCGTAAGGCCGTGGTTTCCCGAAGGGAAACGGGTCAGTAAGTTCTTGCCGCAGGGCCTGCGGAGAACATGGTTATCATAATATAGCCGGGGTGGATTGTCAACCCGCAGGGTAATTTTCTTTGCGGAGAAAAGCCGCTTCCTAGAGACACGCTGCCGCGCGGGTCATGCCTAGGGCAAACGGCCTCGGAGCCGCCGCTCCGCACCGGTTGAAACGGGGTTTAATGGAAGAATGCGGACGCAATTCTCCTGTACAGTCTGTGCGCTGCCCACGCGGCGGCGACTGCCGAGCAGGAAACCAACGGAGGATGACTTGCAAAAAAGCTTCCGAGGCGTGGAGACGTGGTTGACCGGACGCGAAAAGTCAACCGGAGACTGCTTGTGATATATCGGTACGATAACAATGATATCAAACGAATGACATATATAAACTGGCATGAAAACGCGATAAATAGCTATTCTATCGGCAAACAACGCATAAACGGCAAGACAACACACGGTAAATAGGGGAAAATTATCGTCGAAAATGCCATACAGTAAAAATTGAAATAAAATTTATAACAAACGATTGACATATCCAATTACCTGTGCTATTCTCATTTCAACGGATAAGCGAACAACCAACGCGTTGTTGCGATAACCCGGACAAACAAAAAGGAGGATTCTCTCATGAAAAAGCTAGTGGCTCTGTGTCTGGTGCTCGCGCTGGCCTTTACGATGGCTGCCGTAGCGACGGCGGAAACCGTACAGATCAGCTTCCTGAACAGCAAAGGTGAAATCCAGAGCGCTCTGGAAGAAGTAGCCCAAGAGTACGAGGCGGAAACCGGCGTGAAGGTGGAAGTGCTTGCCTGCGGGGCCGGCGAATCGCCTTACACCAAAATTACCAGCATGTACAACTCCGGCACCGCGCCGACGCTGGCCATGCTCGATCCTACCGACATCATCGCGCTCGCGGAAGAGAAAGCGGTCGACCTGACCGGCGAGGACTGGACGAAGGAATGCGAATCTTCCCTGATGCTGATCGGCGGCAAGGTTTACGCCTTCCCCTTCTGCGTGGAAGGCCGCGGGTTGATCTACAATAAAGCCGCCATCGAGGGGACCCTCGGCACGGCGTTCGACCCCGCCACCATCAACTCCTACGATGCGCTGAA
>JAQUXV010000139.1:0-1392 GCA_028692205.1 Eubacteriales bacterium | reverse complement strand
GCGGACATTCAGGCTAAGATGGCCGCCGGCCACACCTTCAGCTCCTCTTTCGTCGCCCCCGGCGATCACTGGAGCGCGCTGGGCGCCGAAATGCAGAAGTACATTGCCGGCAAGCAGACCAAGGATGAGCTGGCTGCCGCGATCGACGCGTACTGGACTGCTCAGAAGTAACGTAGCTCCGGGGGTTCCACGGTCGCTCCGTGGAACCCCCATTTCTCAAAGGGAATGCCGGTCGGGGCCCGCAGCGGCGGGACGGTGGACGCGGCGCTTTCCCCGGGACAGCGAGAAACGGAGAAAATGAAATGCATGAAGGCGGACTGGGCAGAACCTCCCGCGAGCGCGTACGCAGTTTCAGCACCTTTGCGTTACCCGGCTTTGCGGTGTTCTTCGCGGTGGTGATTATTCCTTTCGTATACGGCCTTTACTTGACGTTTACCGATTGGAACGGCGTTTCCAACATCAAGAATTTTGTCGGGTTCCAGAATTATGCGGCGCTGTTTCAGGATAAAGTGTTTTGGACCTCCATGCTCCTAACGCTTCGTTACGTGCTGTTTTCGGTGGTTCTGGTCAACGCGATCGCGTTCCTGTTTGCCTATCTGCTGACCAGCGGCCTGAAGGGACAGAACTTTTTCCGGGCGGGCTTCTTTACCCCGAACCTCATCGGCGGCGTGGTGCTGGGCTTTATCTGGCAGTTTGTTTTCTCCCGCGTGCTGGTGAAACTCGGCGCGGCTACCGGGTGGGGTATTTTTGCCACGTCGTGGTTATCCGACCCGGATAAGGCGTTTTGGGCGCTGGTGATCGTAACGGTGTGGCAGCTTTCCGGTTATATGATGCTCATTTACGTCGCGGGCTTCACCAGCCTGTCGACGGACGTATTGGAAGCCGCCAGCATCGACGGCGCCTCCGGCTTCCGGCGGCTGTGGAACGTGATTTTGCCGCTGATGGTGCCTTCCTTTGTCATCTGCCTGTTTTTAACCCTGTCGCGCGCGTTTATGGTATACGACGTCAACCTGACGTTAACGGGGGGCGAACCGTACGGCACTACCAGGCTTGTGGCGATGCACGTCTATGAAAAGGCGTTTACGTCCCGAGCATACGGCATAGGCCAGGCCGAAGCGCTGGTGCTGTTCGCCACCGTGGCTATCATCAGCGGCGTGCAGGTCTACCTCGGTAAAAAGAGGGAGGTGGAAGCATGAACCGCGGCAACGTAATCGGCGGCACGAAGGCGCGCGCTGCGCAGTCGGCCCAGATATCGGGCATGCTGATTCTCTTTGTGCTGTATATGATGCCCTTTCTGCTGGTGTTTGTGAACTCCTTTAAGCTGAAGCGGGATATCATCAAGGCTCCGTTTGCGCTGCTGCCCGATGGGGGGCTGACGCTGGAAAACTACTC
>JAQUXV010000138.1 GCA_028692205.1 Eubacteriales bacterium | reverse complement strand
CTGAACCCAGATATTTTTCGACCGCTGAGAGTGAATCCGGCGGGGTGATTTCGCAGGTTTTCGCGCTGAACTGCTTGCCGTATACGGGATGCTCAATCCACTCTCCCTGAAAAGTAACGTTCTCGCCCGAAGAAAGTTCCGGCATGGAGCCCACAACCGTCTGCTGTGCTCTGCCAACCGCCACGCGCAGCACCGTATAGCCGTTATCAGCGTTGCGAAAAGTTGTATCCAGCACCGTAGCCGTCAGCTGTTCCATCCCGCTCTCCCCCGTTTCCTTCGGATTATAGCACGAACGTTCTGCCGCGTTCAATGGCGGCGGAGCGTATCCGGCGCGGCGGCTGTAAAAAAAGAACGGGTTTCCCCCGCTTTCGTTCTAATATCGGTTTTGGTTTCGCCGGGTTTTGTTGCGCTACCGCTACGGAAAACTCAATCGCCGGGATACGCCGCGCCGCTTCCGGCGTACCCTCCACCCGGCGGTGGTACAGGGCAAGCGCCGGTTCCAGCCCACAGGCGTCGGTATAAGCGGCATATTTCCCTTCGGGTTCGGTATCCCTTCCCGTCCGGCTTGCGGAATCCGGCAACGACATCATCTACACATCGGCACAGCTTATCAAACCAACGGAAACAGGCATTACCCGTCGTTTCCCCAAGGTTGCGGCGACGGTTCCCGAAAATCTTCCAGCCACGACGCATAGCGCTGCGGAGGATAGATTTTACGCACCATCTGCACCAGAAAAGCGTACTCCTCCACGGAAAAGAACTTTTGGTATTTCTGATACAGCACTCTGAGCGCCGATAAGCTCTCCTCGTGCAAAGCATAATCGTTAAGCTTGGTAAAGTTGGCGGAAAACGGCGTTAAGCTGTCGAACACCAGCCCCATCACTTCATCGGTCATCCATTGAATGTCCTGCAGCATCAACCTTTTGGTACGGTAATCATCCAACACCACGCACATGCTGCCGCCCGTAATGCGGTTGACCCCGGTCAGCAGTTCGCTTTCCACGGTTGTTTTCAGTTCCCGAAGCGTTTGGCGATAGGGCGCGTAATCCATCACCGTTCCGGCAACCTGCCCCGCAATCGGCGTTGAGGAAAGCAGCATAGAGCCAAGCCACGGCCTAAGCACCTGTTCTACATCACATATTCCCACAGGTATGGCCACCGCGCGCTCCCCCTCAGCAGTTTGCTCTCCAAACTCAGGTTGTCTCCTGCTCTGTTTACTGCATACATTCTACGAAACCGTTACATTTCCCTTGTGGCTTTTTACAAATTCATCACATTCAAAACAATTCATCCGTAAACCCCATATATTTCAAGGGTTTTAGAGTTCATAAAATATTTATATTCACAATAAATGTATATTTATACATTTTCCTTGGTATTTTTACGATTATATTCACTTGCCCGGTTGCCTTGGTCGACGGCTTGCGTATCGAATTTTCCACACTACTACCGGTGGTAGGCGAAGTTTTCAACATGCGTTTTCCTATTCATTTCACCACCAAACCCGCACGCTTGTCAAATATCCACGGTTCTGGTATGATAAAGCACGACTCAGGTATCTTTATCACAATTTGAAAGGTCGTGTTTTCCACATCGGCGACAAACGTTTTGTTCTCGCCGCAAGGCCTTTTGTCCGCTCCGGGATTGCATATTATTCACTTTACGGAAAGGTTGACGCGCTTTGCTGAATGCTGAAGAGGTATGGTCTAATGCCTGTAAGATCCTGAAAGAGGATATGAATAACGTCTCCTACGAGACGTGGATCAAATCGGCACTCAAGCCTTATGCCGTCATAGACAATAGCTTTTTATTGGAATGCGTCAACGCCCTGATGCGGGATTTCGGCGTGGACCGTTATCTTACCAAAATTCAGAATGCCGTTGCCACCGCGGCGGGCCGTGCGCTGACCGTGGAAATTTTGAACCACGACGAGCTGCTGACCCGCAAAACCGAGTTGGAAGCCAAGCAGGCGGACGTGAACCCCTGCCTTCTCAACCCGAAATACACGTTCGACACGTTTGTGGTGGGCGCGGGCAACCGCTTTGCGCACGCTGTTTCCCTTGCCGTGGCGGAAGTGCCCGCCAAAGCGTACAACCCGCTTTTTATTTACGGCGGAGTGGGGCTGGGCAAAACCCACCTGATGCACGCAATCGGCCATTACGCGCACGAGCTGTACCCGGAAATGAAAATCCTCTACATCACCAGCGAGGATTTTACCAACCAGCTGATTATGGCGATGCAGAACAACACCAACCAGCAGTTCCGCGATCGGTTCCGCACCGTGGATCTGCTGATGGTGGACGATATCCAGTTTATTGCCGGCAAGCACAGTACGGAAGAGGAGTTCTTCCACACCTTCAACCATTTGCGTGAAGCCGGAAAGCAGATCGTCGTCACGTCCGACCGCCCGCCCAAAGAAATCAACAAGCTGGAGGAGCGCCTTTGCAGCCGCTTTGAAGGCGGCCTGCTGGCGGATATTCAGCGGCCGGATTTTGAAACCCGACTGGCGATTCTTCGCAAGAAATCGGAGTACGACCATTTGCTCATCGGCGACGATATCCTGTCGCTGATCGCCGAAAAGGTGGATACCAACGTGCGCGAACTGGAAGGCTCGCTGACGCGCCTGACCGCCTACAGCTCGCTGACGCGCCGCCAAATTGACATGCAGCTTGCGCGTGAAGCGCTGCGGGAACTGTTCAACCACAGCGAAAGCCGCCGCGTAACCACCGACGGCATTCAGGATGCGGTCGCCACTTATTACGGCATCACCGTCGAGGATTTGAAAAGCCCGCGCCGCAACCACGAGGTAACCGTGCCCCGCCAGATCGCCATGTACCTGACGCGGGAAATGCTGGGCCTGAGCCTGACCAAGATCGGCGACGCATTCGGCGGCCGCCACTACACAACGGTCATGAGTTCCATCGATAAGGTGGAGGAGTCCATCAAGCAATCCCCCAGTCTGGCCAGCCTGCTGGATGATGTGCGCCGCCTGATTAAAGACGGTAAATAATAATCCTGTAGCGGCCTATGCCGCCATAATCTTGCGAAAAGGGCTCATCTTATTCGTCACCTGTACCGCAGCAGACAATCCCTACGTCCGTTACACCCCCATCTGTGTGCGTTTTGGCTTTGCGCAACTGAAGCTTTTAAGCAAGCTAAGCTTACGGGTTTACATGAGTTTTATCAACGACTTGTAGCGGCTTATGCCGCTTTTTTATTACCCAAAACTTCTCGCTCGCCCCTAAGAAAAACTTCCGGCTTGTTTCGTGCCGTTTTTATCCCCTACGATACAACAGACTAGAGGTTGTGTCTGCGAACACACAAAAGCAGTAAAGTTAAGCGTTTTCCTGTTGACCCATCACCGAAGGTGAATGAGCGATATAAAAAACAATGACACGGGAAGGCTGCCCCTTCAATGTAAACTACGATTACTTCATCTCTATAAGAATGGACGATAACTTATCCTTAGCAGAATCACTTCATAAATGTTTGAAGAGCGTGCGCTTTCTCGCAAGTCAAGTCCATACCGTTAGCAGCTGAATCTTTCTATACCAACATCCCTGCCGCCACTTTCCCTTTGCCTGTTTGACAGCTGATTTTTCTTCCACTTGCAGATGGTTGCTTTACGGGCGCGATGCTCCCTCGCAGGATGGACAGGCTTGTCGGTCGCTGTTACCACGGATGCGCCTGTAAAACATCGCCTCTCTGTTTTTCCGTGGTATCAGCGGACGACTATCCTGTACTCCGAGAGGGAGTATCCGCGCCCCTTACCCGACTGCAAGCCCGAAGGGTGCAGGGGCGAGCGGAAAGCCCCTGCTCGCACCCGCAGGTGCGACTCCCTTCCCATGCCACAGACATTCCTCCTTGGCGCAAAGCGCTCAGATATATATATTTCCCTTTGCCTTTCGAAAGGGCAAAGAGGGAGTATCCGCGTCCCTTACCCGACTGCAAGCCCAAATGGTGCAGGGGCGAGCGGAAAGCCCCTGCTCGCACCCGCAGGTGCGATCCCCCTTTGTGCCCACACGCAAGCCGTGTATGTTTCCCTTTGCCTTTCGAAAAGGCAAAAAAGAAAGCCCCCTTTTCAGGGGGCATAGCGTGCTTACTTGCAGGGACAATTTTCCTTGCTTCTGTGCCAGAAGAAGCTTATTCGTCCAGCAGCGCCAGATCCGGATCTTCTTCCGTAGTCTGCTCGTCGCCTTCGGCCGGTTCATCATCCAGCATTTCCGCCGATTCGCCGGATTTCTTCGCGGCAAGCTCCGCCATGGCTTCCTCACGAATAATTTTATCAATCTTGTCGGCTATGTCGGGATTCTCCTTCAAATAGATACGCGCGTTTTCGCGGCCCTGCCCGATACGCTGATCCTCATAGCTGAACCATGCGCCGCTCTTGTGGATAATATCGCGCTCGACCGCCATATCCAGAAGCGTGCCGGTTTTGCTGATGCCTTCGCCGTAGATAATATCCACCTCCGCAATACGGAAGGGCGGCGCGACCTTGTTCTTTACAACCTTAATTTTCGTACGGTTGCCGATTACTTCGGTGCCGTTTTTCAACTGCTCGCCGCGGCGCACATCCAGCCGAATGGTGGAGTAAAACTTAAGGGCGCGCCCGCCGGTAGTGGTTTCGGGGTTGCCGTACATCACGCCGACTTTTTCACGAAGCTGATTGATAAAGATTGCGACGGCATTGGTTTTGCTGATGATACCCGTCAGCTTACGCAGTGCCTGGCTCATCAGGCGGGCCTGAAGGCCGACAAAGCTGTCTCCCATTTCGCCCTCAATCTCCGCTTTGGGCACCAACGCGGCAACCGAGTCCACAACCACGATGTCCACCGCGCCGGAGCGCACCAACGCCTCGCAAATCTCCAGCGCCTGCTCGCCCGTGTCCGGCTGGCTGATGTACAAGTTGTCAATATCCACACCCAGTTTTTTAGCATAGGAGGGGTCCAACGCGTGCTCCGCGTCGATAAACGCCGCGACGCCGCCGGCCTTTTGCGCCTCGGCGATGCAATGCAGCGCAACCGTGGTTTTGCCGCTGCTTTCAGGGCCGTAGATTTCCACAACACGGCCGCGCGGCAAGCCGCCCACGCCCAAAGCCAGATCAAGACGTAAATTTCCGGTGCTGATTACCTGCAGGTTTTGAATGGCGGCCGCGTCGCTGAATTTCATAACCGAGCCTTTGCCGTAGGTCTTATTCAGCTGGCTTAACGCGCTTTCCAGCGCTTTCATCTTCTCTTCCTTCAGGGCTTTAACGTCGCTCTTATCAACATTGCTGGTGCCAATCGTCTTTTTTGCCGTCGTCGTCTTTTTGGGGGCCATGCTGCGCAACCACCTTTCATATCAAGCATCCATAGATTGCAAAATCATTTCCAGCGCACGGGCAACCGTCTGCCTGCGGATCGATTGCCGGTCGCCATCGAACCGGCATTGCTCCACTCGCGTGCCGCCTTTGCCCGTACAGCCGATGAACACCGTTCCCACCGGGGCATCCAGCGTGCCGCCCGTCGGCCCCGCCACGCCCGTAGCGCTGACGGCGATATCCACCTTCAGCAGGCTCGCGGCGCCTTCCGCCATCTGCCTTGCGCACGGCTCGCTGACAACGCCGATACCGTCGATTACCGATTGCGGCACGCCCAGCAGCTCATGCTTCACTCTGGGGTCGTAGCTCACCACGCCGCCCATGAGTACCTTTGAAGCGCCAGAAATCTCCGCAATCGTCGCGGAAATGAGCCCCGCGGTCAGGCTTTCCGCCGTACCGACCGTAAGCCCAAGCAGCGTCGCGCGCTCTACAACTGCAGCGGCCAGTTCGTCCATCGGCCTCATCTCGTCTCGCCGCCTTGTAATAAAACCGACCCGTTGCGGAGAAAATAATCCACGCCGGACCACAGCGTCATCGCTACCGCCGCGTAAATCAAAATCTGATCCATCGGAAACGCGCCGAAAGGCGCGTTGTCCAGCAGTACCAGCGTAATCGCCGCCATTTGCAGCGTCGTCTTGATCTTGCCCAGTTTACCGGCCGCAATTACATTGCCGTGCTCCACCGCAGCCAGCCGCAGGCCGTCCACCGCCAGTTCCCGAAACAATACCACAATGCAGACCCACGCGGGAAAACGGCCCAGCCCACAAAGCGCAATCATAGTGGAAAGCACCAGCAGCTTATCCGCCACCGGGTCGAGAAACTTGCCAAGATTGGTCACAATCTTATGCTTCCGGGCCAGATACCCGTCCAGCCAATCGGTTAAAGAGGCCATCAGGAATGCGATTAGCGCAAGAATGCGGCACACCGGCGATTCGAATTGCAAAAAAACCACAATCACCGGGATCAACGCCACACGGATCAACGTGATCCGGTTGGGCCAGTTCATACAATCACTCCAGTCAGATCATAGGGTTCAGCGCCGGTAATGCGTACCGCAACAAAATCGCCGGGCCGCAGGTTTTCCCCGTTTTCGAGGGTAACAATGCCGTCCGAATCCGGCGCTTCGGCAGCGGTACGGGCCACGGCAGTACCGTCTTCCCGTACGCTTTCCACCAGCGCGCGCTCCGTGCTGCCAATCCGCAGGCGGTTCCGTTCCAGCGATATTCCCTGCTGCAGCGTCATCAACGCATCCAGCCGCTTCTGTTTTATTTCCTCCGGCACCTGGTTCGGCATTTTAGCCGCAACCGTATCGTCTTCAGGCGAAAAGCTGAACGCGCCCAGCCGGTCAAAACGCACTTCCCGCACAAAATCCAGCAGGCGTTCAAACTGCGCGTCCGTCTCGCCGGGAAAGCCCACAATCATCGTGGTGCGCAGGGTAAAACCCATATCCCGCGCCTTTTGCAGGAACACGCGCGTCGCTTCGATATCCCCGCGCCGGTTCATGTTGCGCAGCAAGCCGGGATCGGCGTGCTGCAAAGGCAGGTCGATGTAGCGGCAAATATTCGCATGAGACGCCATAGCGTTCAGCAGCCGCTCGTCCACCTCGTCCGGATAGCAGTAGAGCACGCGAAGCCACTCCACGCCCT
>JAQUXV010000137.1:3494-7011 GCA_028692205.1 Eubacteriales bacterium | reverse complement strand
GCGCCAGCGTCATGGTGATGGCGGCCGTCAGCGTCGTCTTGCCGTGGTCGACGTGACCGATGGTGCCGATGTTTACGTGCGGCTTGGTGCGTTCAAAATGTGCCTTGGCCATGGTTTGTTCCTCCTTGATTCAGATATGAAGCGTTCAACGCTTTAAATTTGTAACGGTTCCGCGCTCAGGCGGAAAGATCAGTTGGCTTCCTTTTTCTTGCCGGTCATCTTTTCGGCAATGGAATTGGGAACCTGCTCGTAATGGTCGAACTGCATTGTGAACAACCCGCGGCCCTGTGTGCGGCTGCGAAGGTCGGTCGCGTAACCGAACATTTCGGAGAGCGGCACAAACGCGTGTACGCTCTGCTCGCCCAGCCGGGCTTCCATGCCTTCGATGCGGCCGCGGCGGCTGGAGATGTCGCCGATAACGTCGCCCATGTACTGTTCGGGGATGATAACCTCGACCTTCATCATGGGCTCCATCAGGCAGGGATCAGCTTTGGCGAGCGCTTCCTTGAAAGCCATCGAACCGGCAATCTTGAAAGCCACTTCGGAAGAGTCGACCTCGTGGTAGCTGCCGTCGAACACGATCGCTTTGAAATCGACCACTTCGAAGCCGCCGAGGATACCGCTCTGGGAAGCCTCACGGATACCGGCGTCGATGGGGGCGATGAATTCCTTGGGAATTACGCCGCCGACGATCTTGTTCTCAAACGAATAGCCTACGCCGGGCTCCACAGGCTCAAGACGGATTTTACAATGACCGTACTGGCCATGGCCGCCGGTCTGGCGCACGTAACGCCCTTCGGCTTCGGCCGCGCGGCGAATGGTTTCGCGGTAGGCTACCTGAGGTTTACCGACCGTGGCTTCCACTTTGAACTCACGCAGCAGGCGATCCACGATGATCTCCAGATGCAATTCGCCCATGCCGGCGATAATGGTCTGGCCGGTCTGGGTATCGGTGTAGGTTTTGAAGGTGGGGTCTTCCTCGGCGAGCTTAATCAGCGCCATGGTCATCTTATCCTGACCGGCTTTGGTTTTGGGCTCGATGGCGACCTGGATTACAGGATCCGGGAACTCCATGGATTCGAGGATGACCTGATTGTTCTCATCGCAGAGCGTATCGGCGGTTGTGGTGTCTTTAAGACCCACGATGCCGCAGATCTCACCGCTGTATACGGTATCGACCTCTTCGCGGTGGTTGGCGTGCATCATCAGCAGGCGTCCCACGCGCTCGCGCTTCTGCTTGGTGGAGTTGTAAACATAGCTGCCGGAGGAGAGCGTGCCGCTGTACACGCGCACGAAGGCCAGTTTGCCGACGAACGGGTCGGTCATGATCTTGAAGGCCAGCGCGGAGAACGGCTCGGAGTCGGAAGCGTGACGGTCGATCTCAACGTCGGGTTCGCCGGGCTTGGTGCCGCGGATGGCGGGAATGTCCAACGGAGAGGGCATGTAATCCACCACGGCGTCCAGCAGCGGCTGCACACCCTTGTTGCGGTACGAGGTGCCGCAAAGCACGGGAGTCATGTCGTTTGCGATGGTCGCCTTGCGAATGGCGTTCTTGATTTCGTCCAGCGTCAGCTCTTCGCCTTCGAAGAACTTCTCAAGCAGGGTTTCATCCTGCTCGGCGACAGCCTCGATCATGTTCTGGCGGTACTCCTCGGCTTGCGCGCGAAGCGATTCGGGAATTTCCTCGTCGCGAACGTCCTTGCCTTCATCGTCGTAATAGATTTCGGCTTTCATGCGTACCAGATCGATGATGCCCTTGAAAGTAGCTTCGGAGCCAATGGGCAGCTGAATCGGCACGGCGTTGGCGTTCAGGCGTTCCTTCATCATATTCACCACGCGGAAGAAGTCCGCGCCGATGATATCCATTTTGTTTACATAGGCGATGCGGGGAACTTTGTACTTGTTGGCCTGACGCCAAACAGTCTCGCTTTGAGGTTCCACGCCACCCTTGGCGCAAAATACGGCTACGGAGCCATCCAGCACACGCAGGCTGCGCTCCACCTCAACGGTAAAATCCACGTGGCCCGGGGTATCGATGATGTTGATGCGGTGGCCTTTCCAAAGGCAGGTGGTGGCGGCGGAAGTGATGGTGATGCCGCGCTCCTGCTCCTGCTCCATCCAGTCCATGGTGGCCGCGCCCTCATGCACCTCGCCCAAACGATGCGTACGGCCTGTGTAAAACAGGATACGCTCGGTGGTCGTCGTCTTTCCGGCGTCGATATGTGCCATAATGCCGATATTCCGCACCTTTTCCAGGGGGTGACTTCTAGGCATAAACGATGGGTCTCCTTTCGAATACGCTTCTTAACGGGTTCGCGTTGCTTACCAGCGGTAGTGCGCGAACGCCTTGTTGGCTTCGGCCATGCGGTGCATTTCTTCCTTGCGCTTCACGGCGTTGCCGGTGTTGTTGGCGGCGTCCAGCAATTCACCCGCGAGACGCTCGGCCATGGTCTTTTCGCCGCGTTTACGGCTGAATTCCACGAGCCAGCGCAACGCCAGCGTCTGCCGGCGCTCGGGACGGATTTCGATAGGCACCTGATAGGTGGCGCCGCCCACGCGGCGGGCCTTAACCTCCAACTGGGGAGCAACGTTGGCAAGAGCGGCGGTGAACACATCGTTGGCGTCCTTGCCGGTCTTTTCCGCGATGGTGTCGAATGCGGAGTAGCAGATACGCTGCGCAGTGCCGCGCTTGCCGTCCAACATGATTTGGTTGATCAGCTTGGTGACAATCGTCGTCCCGTGAACGGGATCCGGAAGCACCTCACGCTTGGGTATAAATCCACGACGGGGCATGAGTTTCCCTCCTTAAACTTGGCCTGGGCGACGGCAATAGCCGCCGCGGCGGTTGAAGTCTGTTTCCTGTTTGTGTTTGCGCGCTGTACACGGGCTTTCTGACGGCTCTCAGCATCAGCCGCTCCGCATTCGCGAAAAGCCACGCGGTGTGTGATTGCCTACGCGTGTGGGTAAACACGCGTTTGCGTCTCACGCCTGCGCCCGCTTCGAAATAACTCCTGCATGGGCAGCGCAAATGCGGCTTTTATTTCTTGGGCCGTTTTGCACCGTACAGGGAACGAGCTTGCATCCGCTTGGCCACGCCGGCAGTATCCAGAGCGCCGCGGATGATGTGGTAACGAACACCGGGCAGATCGCGTACACGGCCGCCGCGGATCAGCACAACGCTGTGCTCCTGAAGGTTATGGCCGATGCCGGGTATGTAGCACGTACCTTCGATTTGATTGGTCAACCGGATACGCGCGATTTTCCGCAGCGCGGAGTTCGGCTTTTTGGGCGTCGCGGTTTTCACGCTCAGGCACACGCCGCGCTTTTGCGGGCAGCCCTGCAGAATAGGAGCTTTGGAGTGTTCCTCCAGCTTCGTGCGCCCCTTGCGAACCAATTGATTGATCGTGGGCAAAGATAACACCTCCGAGTTTATGATCCATAATAGCTCCTCAACCCCAGGAGCTTTACGGCGAAGTAGTGGGAAACGCTTGCTGGGACCGGGCCGGGTTTACCGGCT
>JAQUXV010000137.1:0-3394 GCA_028692205.1 Eubacteriales bacterium | reverse complement strand
CCCAGCAGTACCAAGATGCCGCCCAGCAGTTTGCTCAGGCTGAGCGTTCCGGTAAAAGCGTAATCCAACGCCAGCCCCGCGCCCAGCTGGCTGATGAAAATCATCATCGTTCCCAGAAAAGCGGGCATACGGGGTGTAATGTAGATGAGAATCTGGATCATGACCACGCCGACCGCGCCGCCCAGAAACATCATGATCTTGCGCAGGGATAAAGCCCCGATCGGCTGCACCGCCATGGGATCGCCGAATACCAGCAGCACCAGCAGCGCCGTGGCAAGACCTGTGATATAATTGATAAGCGTACCCATGCTCAGCCCGTTACGCTTTGCATAAATGGCGTTCAGATATCGGCACAGCACCGTGTTCGCGCCTACGAGCACGGCTAAAAACGCAATCAACACAAGTATTCTCCTCCCGTCACCAAAGCATAATCGCGATGCCGCCGGCAATCAGTAAAAAGCTGAGCAGATGGGCGGGCTGAAAGGGATGCCGACTCGCGCCCAGCAGCCCGAACTGGTCGATGGCCGCACCCAGCAGCGTTTGCCCCAACAGCATCAACGCAACGGATACCGATACGCCCAGCGCGGCGAAACTCGCGTTACAGCCAAGCACGGTCAGAACGCCCATTATACCGCCGAAATACCCGTACCAGGGCGTGGCGCGATCCCAACGGGGCTTTTCGCGTCGGAACAGTAAAAAAAGCAAGATCGTGACCAGTCCGACCGCGTGTACCACGACCGTTGAACGGGTGTTGCCCAGATAGAGCGCCAGATCGCCGTTTTGTGCAACGGTAATCGCGCTCAGAACCCCGCTGAGAACGGCAAGCAATTCGAGCATGGATGCTCCCCCCTGTATGGCGATACGGTGCGGGACGAAGAAATGCAAAGCGTTCCTGCTCTGCGCAATGCTACGCACCACGGCAAGCATAGCAGGTTTTTACGCTGCAGGTGATGACATATGTCCTATTTTCTACAGAAAAGAGGCTGAAAGATGGATGTGCTGACCCGAGCGCTGATTAAAAAATACGCGGCGGAGCTTCCATCGCTGGAAGGGTATGCCGTATCGGCAAGCCGTTTTGCCGCAGGCGACGTCCTTGCCGCGGCAGGCGACCCGCTGACACACCTGTGTTTTCTGGTGGAGGGGTGCGCGACGGTATATAACGCGATGGATAACGGCCGCACGGCGCTGCTGACCGAGTATCGCGGGGTGCAAACGGTCGGCGAGGTGGAGCTGTTGATGGAATACCCGGTGTTTACGGGCAGCGTACGGGCCTCCACAAAGGGGGCGATGCTTCGGATTCCGCTGGATACGGAGCGGGAAAAGCTGCTTGTGGATGCGGCGATGCTGCGCTACCTGAGCCGTGTCGTCGCGTGTAAACTGGAGCGTTCTTCCCGCCTTGCCGCGCAGGACAGGCTGTATCCTCTGGCGTCGCGGCTGGCCGCCTATCTGTTGTATACGCAGGGGGACGACGCCCGTTTGCATGTGACGCGTATCAGCGAGCTGATGGGCGCCAGTTACCGGCATGTGCTGCGCACCCTTCGCTCCTTTGAGGATGAAGGTTACATTGACCGCCGGGAAGGCGGCTTCCGCGTGCTGAACGCGGAAGCGATGGTGAAACTGGCGGGCACGCTGCGATACGATTGATCAATCGGGCATGTGCCGCAGAGACCCCGCGGAGATCGAGACGGCCATAAAAGACCCGCCCGTCGCATACACGGTCGCGCTACCGTTGCGAGGCAATAACCGAGCCTGTGTTATATGTTACAAATAACCCCCGGTTGTTGCAAGCATATGGGATGCGTGGTACGATGTACAAAGTATACTATCGAGTCGCATACGCAGGCGGGCCTGCGGGCATACCCAAATCGGGCGGAGCCCTTGGAAGGGAGACAGACGATGAGATTAGCTATAATCCGTCGCTTCTGCGCGTACCTCATCGCGCTGCTGATGTTGTGCTCATTGGCGTTCGGCGCGCTGGCCGAGAATGACGGAATCCTGGCTGCGGATTTTGCCGAGCCTCCGATGCTGCGCGTTTTACTGACTCGTTTCAGTGATTTTGAACGGCTGGATATGACGCTGAACGGCGCCTACAGCGCGGAGCTGGGCGATACGACCGTAATGTTCGGGCGGGGTACCGACATTACTGTAATCATGAAGAATGAAAAACTGTATCTATATTATATGGATATCAGCGTTGACGCGGATACGGAGCTGACGCTTCTGCGCCATCCTGTGGAACCGGACACGCTCAACGGCATCGTATTTGCCAACAATCCCGCCATTTACGAGGGCGACTTGAACATCGCCGTTGTGGATGGAAAGCTTCGGCTACGCCTGACCATCGGCGTGGAGGACTATGTAAAAGGCGTTGTCCCCTACGAGATGAGCGATACCTATCCGCTGGAAGCGCTTAAGGCGCAGGCAGTGGCCGTGCGAACCTACGCAATCAGCAAGGCGTTGGCCAGCGCCAAAAACGAATACGATCTGGTGGATAACACCAACGATCAGGTATATCGCGGTCGCCGGGCTATTTATACACAAACGGAAAAAGCGGTGGAAGAAACGCAGGGTATCTGCGGGTTTTATCGAAACTCGCTGGTCACCTGTTATTACAGCGCCAGCAACGGCGGGCAGACGGAACTGGCCGAGCATGTATGGCGAACCAGCGCCGATATGGGCTATTTGGATATGCGGGACGACCCTTACGACCTGGAAAACCCGCAAAGCAAAGTGCAGAGCATCGTACTGCCGAAAACAGCCGACGAGGTTCGGCAGATGCCCTATGTATTCAGGCTGCTGCTATGCGAATACCTCGCCGATTCGCTTACCGAAGCGGGCTATGATCCCTCGCCGGAAAACCTGCGCGTGGATAAAATTTCGGCGGTATGGGTGGACACTCCGCGGTATACGGAACCATCGCGGCTGTATACTATGCTGCATGTAACGCTGGATTACTCCGGCCGCACCCGTAACCTTTCCACCACAGAAACCGCCGAAACTCCAACAGCAACGCCGACGCCGACCGCCACCCCCGAAAAACGCTGGGAAGCGGATGACGAAGAAGTGAGCCTGTATACGAAAGACCCTAACGAAACGCCCGTGCCAACCCCCACGCCCACGCCGACTGCCTTATCGGAGAAGACTTTGGCAGACAATGCCACGCCGGCTCCGACCTACGGGCCTTTTGAGCAGGTAGCGGCGGATGTAACCGTTGATATTCCGATCTTTCCGGATGCGATTAAAACGCTCTCACTGGGGATCAACAGCGACGATAACGAAATGGTCAGCGTTTCGGAACAAACGGGTTCTTTCATTATTGAGTCGAGGCGCTACGGTCACGGCGTAGGGTTAAGCCAGCGCGGGGCCGAGTGGATGGCCGGAACCTATGATATGA
>JAQUXV010000136.1 GCA_028692205.1 Eubacteriales bacterium | reverse complement strand
GCAAGCCCCAGCGAGGGTTCGTCCATCATCAGCAGCTTCGGGCGGGCCATCAGGGCGCGGCCCACGGCCAGCATCTGCTGTTCGCCGCCGGACAGCGTGCCCGCCAGCTGCCACGAGCGTTCCTTCAGCCGCGGGAAAAGCGTATGCACGCGTTCCAGGTCTTCCAGAATGCCATGTTCATCCTTGCGCAGGTACGCGCCGATCTTCAGGTTTTCCAGCACCGTCAGGTTCGGGAATACCCTGCGGCCTTCCGGCACCAGCGAGATGCCGCGCTGCACAATCTTTTGCGCGTCCAGCCCCAGAATATTCTGCCCCTCGTAGAGGATGGTTCCGCTTTTCGCGCGCACAATGCCGCTGATGGTGCGCAGCGTGGTGGATTTGCCCGCGCCGTTAGCGCCGATCAGGGTGACGATTTGCCCTTCCTCCACCGAAAAGCTGATGCCGCGCAGCGCCTCGATGCCGCCGTAGCTCACGCGCAGGTCTTTCACTTCCAGCAGGCTCATTCTTCCGTCACCCCCAAATACGCCGTAATGACATCCGGGTTGTTCTGGATCTCATCCGGCGTGCCGTCCGCGATGCGCTTGCCGAAGTTGAGCACATAAATGCGGTCGGAAATATCCATCACCAGGTTCATATCATGCTCAATCAGCAGCACCGTCAGTTTGAACCGTTCTTTAATCTCCCGGATAAAATCGGAGAGGTCTTCGGTTTCCTGCGGGTTCATGCCGGCGGCAGGTTCGTCCAGCAAGAGCATGGAGGGGTTGGTGGAAAGCGCACGCGCGATTTCCAGCCGACGCTGTTTGCCGTAGGGCAGCGAGGTGGCAATCTCGTCCTGTACGTCGCCAAGGCCCACAATCTCCAACAGCTTTTGCGTCTCCTCCCGCATCGCCTTTTCCTCTTTGCCGTTCAGGTGAAGCGAGGAGGCGAAGAACCCAGCTTTCAGGTTCATATGTTTGGCGACCAGCACGTTGTCGAACACCGTCATGCTTTTAAACAGGCGGATGTTCTGGAACGTGCGCGCCATGCCCATTTTGGTAATCCGGTCGGGCGTGTTGCTGATGGAATGAGGATACTCGTACTGGTGGCCCGCCGCGTACAGCTTTTTCATTTTGCCATGCGGATGATCCTCCGCGATCACTTTGCCGCGCAGGGAAACGCGGCCGTTGGTGGGCGCGTACACGCCGGTGATGACGTTGAAAACCGTCGTCTTGCCCGCGCCGTTGGGGCCGATCAGCGCGACGATCTCGCCTTCGTTCACGTCCATGGATACGTCGTTCACGGCTACTACGCCGCCAAACTGCATGGTTATGTTTTCAAGGTGGAGCACATTTTCACTCACGGATGCGTCCCCCCTTCTCCGTTCGCTTTTCGGCGTTTTCGAAACAGGTCGGATAGCTCCCGTTCTCCCATGATGCCCTGCCGGAAGAACAGCACCACGATCATGATGATGAGGGAGAATACCACCAGCCGGAACCCGCTGCGCAGCAGCGGCACCTGCCAGCCGTTGATAACCTGCTCCTGATCCAGAAAGCGGAGCCACCACTCGTTGCACGCCACAAACAGGAAGGAGCTGAGACAGCTGCCGGTTACCGAGCCGATGCCGCCGATAACCACGATCAGCAAAATTTCGTACGTCATGGCGGTGGTGAAGCTTTTCGCCTGCACGGAGTTCTGGTACATTGCCAGCATCGCCCCGCCTACGCCCGCGAAGAAGGAACTGACGCAGAAGGAAATCATTTTGTGCCGGGCCAGGTTGATGCCCATGGCTTCGGCCGCCGTCTCGTCGTCGCGGATGGCCTTGAAGGCCCGCCCGTAAGAGGAGTTGATGAGCATCACGATAAACAGGATGCACACCCCCGCGATCACGAATGGGACGAGCGTCGATAGATACAGCACCACATCGCCGTCCGCGTTTCGGATGTTGAAATCGCTGAACGTCGGAAACTGGCGCAGCAGGTTGGAGCCATTAGTAACCACGCCTATCTTGTCCCACTGGAAGATGGCGCGGATGATTTCCGCAAAGCCGAGCGTGGCGATGGCCAGATAGTCGCTTTTCAGCCGAAGCACCGGCAGGCCGATCAGGAACGCGAAAAATGCCGCGGCAAGCCCCGCCAGCGCAATCGCCAACACCAGCGGCAGCGTAAACTGGATCACGCCGCCGTCATAATAGCGGTACACCGAATCGCGCATCGCGGTCGGGACAGTGAAGATGGCGTAGGTGTAGGCGCCGATCAGCATAAAGCCCGCCTGCCCCAGCGAGAAAAGGCCGGTGAAACCGTTGAGCAGGTTCATGGACACCGCTACCAACGCATAGGTCGCGCCTTTGCGCAGTACGGTAAAAATCATGGAGGTTGAGGGAATAATCTGCTCCAGAATGAAGGTCAGCAAATAGATGGCGATGATGATGCCGATGGTGATCAGCGTTGCGCGGTCGACCTTCTTCTCGCGCTTTCCGATGGCGTTTACTTTGTTCATAATCGTCACCTCACACTTTTTCGGTTTGTTTCTCGCCAAACAAACCGGTCGGTTTAACGATGAGGATGATGATGAGCAGCGCAAACGTAAAGGCATCGGAGAAGGTGGTGAATCCAAACGTCTTGGTGATCACGCCCGCCTTAAGGAGCATGGTATCCAACCCCTTGAGCAGGTTTTCACAGATGCCGATGATAAACGCGCCCACCACGGCGCCCGGCACCGAGCCGATGCCCCCGAACACCGCCGCGACGAACGCTTTCAGCCCCGGCATCGCGCCGGAAGTCTGGATAACGGTGGAATAGTTGGTAAAGTACAAAATCGACCCGACTGCCGCTAAAAACGAGCCGATAACAAACGTGGCGGAAATGACCGAGTTGATCTTGATCCCCATCAACCGACTGGTTTCAAAATCCTTGGACACGGCGCGCATCGCCATGCCGATTTTAGTGTGGTTAATCAGCATCACCAGCGCGAACACCAGCACGATCGTTAAAATCGGGGTGACGATGGTCACCATGCGCGTGGAAGCGCCGCCGATGGTAACGGTTTCGGAGATGAAAGGAATGCTGGGGTAGAACTGGTTCAGGCCGCCGGTGATGTAAAGCACCAGATTCTGCAGCGTGTAGCTGACGCCGATGGCCGAAATCATAATGGACATACGGGGCGCGGAGCGCAAGGGCTTATAGGCGATGCGTTCGATGGCAAAGCCGATCACCGCGGTGGTAACCAGCACCAGCGGAATGGCCACATACAGCGGCGCGCCGTTTGCGGTGATGTAAACCATCAGGATGCCCGCTACCATGAACACGTCGCCGTGCGCGAAGTTGATCAGGCGCAGGATACCATAGACCATGGTATAGCCGATGGCGATCAGCGCGTATTGCCCGCCGACGGATATGCCCGAAAGCAGATAGGGCAGAGCTGTGCTGAACACGGGTAGACCTCCTTGACGCCTGTAATACGTGCCTTAAGCGCCATGGCGGCGGGTCGGCCCCGTATCGACGGGCTAAAAGTATGGACAGAGAAACGCGATAATGGCGAGGGCAGAACTGCCCTCGCCGATTGATCGCTTTACGCGTCGGTTTTCATCAGCGTGGGGAGTCTGGTTAGTCCACGCTCTGGATGGTAACGAAGTCCCATGCGCCGCTTTCGGTGTTCGCGGTCTTGATGTAAGCCACGCTGCGCACCGCGTCGCCGGGTTCGGCAAACGTAATCTGACCGGACACGCCGGTGTAATCCACGTTCCAGATCGCTTCGTTAACGGCTTTCGGGTCGGTGGTGCCGGCAAGCTTCAGGGCTTCCAGCGCCGTAAAGTACGAATCGTAACCCATGGCGCTCACAGCCGCGACCATGTCGTTGCCGCCGTTGTTGGTGAGCATGTCGGGGTTGGCGTTCAGCCACGCTTTGAAGCCGGCGTCGAACTCGGGCGCGCCGCCTTCCTGGTAGAAGGTATCGATGAAGATTTTCAGGTTGGTGCCCTTCGCCACTTCGATGACCTTGTTGCTGTCCCACGTATCGCCGCCCAGCAGCGGATAAGTGACGTTCAGCGCGTTAGCCTGGCTGATGATCTGGGTGGAGTACGCAATGGAGCAGGGAGCGAAGAACACTTCGGCGCCCAGCGTAGAGGCGGTGTTGATATAGGAAGTGAAGTCGGAGTTGCCGGTGGGGAACGTGTCGTTGGAGACTACGGTGCCGCCCAGGCCCTCAAACGCTTCCACAAAGTAATGGCACAGGCCCACATCGTACTCGTTGCCGAGTTCCGCAAGGCAATACGCCTTGGTTACGCCCAGCGTTTTGTACGCGTAGTTTGCCAGAACCGTGCCCTGGAAGGGATCCAGGAAGCAAACACGGAAGTAGTGCGTGTTATCGGCGGTAACGCCGGGGTTGGTGCAGCTGATGCCGATCGCGGGGATGCCCGCATCCGCGAAGTAAGGAGAACCGGCCATCGATACGCTGGAGCCGTAGGAGCCGAGCACTACGCTGACGCCCTCGCTTACCAGCTGCTGCGCGGCGGAAGGCGCTTTATCCGCGGTGGAGCCGTTATCCGCGCTTACCAGTTGCACGGTATAGGTTTCCCCGCCGATTTCCACGGTGGGCTGCACATAGTTGGCATACTGGATGCCCAACGTTTCCTGTTTGCCGCCGGCGCCGCTATCGCCGGAAGCAGGCTCGAAAATGCCAATTTTCACGATGTTTTCCGCCACCGCCATGGTGGACAGGGACAATACCAGCACGAGAGCAAGCATGATCGCAATGACTTTTTTCATATGAACCTTTCGCCTCCCGATTTATTGGTTATTGGCATTATAATTGAACGAGCCGCAATTTGCAAGTCGATATTATAATCGTTCATAAGCAAACCGAGTTACATCGCTAAAGCGATGATAACTAAACGTTTCGTGCGTACCCGCATTTTCCGAATTGGGTTTTTTGCTTATTAAATATGCAAATCGAGGGGTTTTCCCGCATGTACACGGTCGCGACGACGCCGTGCCAAGGCACGAAAAATTGAAGTGTATACACAGTTGCGGATGTCCCATATGGCACTTTTTCACCCATTGGGAGTTTCTGTGCCTTTTGTTCTTTTTTTGTATCACCCTGCATGCCACCGGCACACATTCCACTTGATGATCCAAAGGCAAACGAAAAGGGCTGCGGGAAAATCATCCGATCCCCCCGCAGCCCCTGCGCACCGCTGCGAAATGGAAAGCCATGACGTTACGTGCCATGGCGGCAGCCTGTTAAAGAACTCATTTTCCCAAGTAATATCGGAGCGTCGCTGCCCTCCGACGGCAGTCGTATCAACCGGTTTTGCCGGTTGGGAGGCGTTTACGGCTTGTGCGTACACAGCGCCTATCATTCAAAAAAGTGGCAGATGCCACTTTTTAACGGCCTGAGGCGATAATACTCCGCGCCGCGGTCTTTGGTTATTTCAGCGTAAATTCCAGAGTCACCGGCTGGTGGTCGGTATTGCGGAAGTTGAGGTCCACGGTTTTCACGGAGTTAACGCGTACATTGGCGGAAACGATAAACCCGTCGATCACATATGCCGTGAGGGTGTCGCGGTTGCCGTCGTATGGCTTGTCCAGCGCGCGGCAGGAGGGCACGCTCAGGTCGCAGGCATAGGTGAAACCCTCTGGCAAATCTTCCTCGCTCAGGGTGCCCGGCGTCCAATAGGGGTTTTCCGGCAAGGGGTATTTCTCCAGCGATCCGGCGAAAACCTGGTTAAAATCGCCCCCGGCGATTACGTAGTTGCCCTTTGCATATTCTTTCTCCAGCAGTTCGGCCAGTTTCGCCATCTGTGCCTTGCGGCCTTCCTCGCTGCTGTAAGCCTCCATGTGAAGGTTAATCAGAATCAGCTCCTGCTCGCTGTTGGCA
The DNA here is from genome assembly GCA_028692205.1 of Eubacteriales bacterium. The sequence goes on along the minus strand of JAQUXV010000136.1, from coordinate 1,167 downwards.
ATGGGCACGCGCTCCACCAGCAGGCAACGTTTCAGGTTGGCTACGCGTACCGGCCAGCCGAAGGGCACGGGCAGGCTTTGGCGGACGGCGCTCGTAACCGCCAGATCGTTCAGGGTCGTCAGCCCGCTGCCCACTTTGCCAATTGGCGGCCATGGGAAGGGCACGAACGGGCAGCGATAGTTGTAGGCAAACGCGAAACCCATGGAAAGCCCATGGCTGAAGTATTCCATTTCGTTGATGTTATAACTGCGCTTCGAAGCCAGATCCGTTTCCTGCAGGAAACATATATCCGCATCCTGAAGCGACAGCGCGCTCAGAAGGCCGGACAGGTTGCCTTCCACCTCGCTCTGGTTCCTGGGCAGCACGCCTTTACCGCCGTCCATAAAGCAATCCTCATCCCGCCCCAAACCGCCGTAGCCGATGTTGAGCGTAACAAGCTTGTACATTTTACCGGTCTCCGCCTGCTCGTGCCGCGCGCCCGCCGTAACCGTCAGCGTTTCCACGTCGCCGGGGCGGTACTCCGCAATCGACAGCCAGCCAAGCAGCCCGACAACGGCAACCACGACAACCGCCAGCAAAATCAGTAGGATTTTCAAAAAAACTCGAATTGTACGCATGGTGATCTCCTTGTATGATCCGTCATCCGTTCCAGTGCGTTCCGCCGAACCGGAAAGCGGCCTGCCCGAAACCTGTTGACTTGGGAAGTCTTGTAAATCAGGATGCCGGAAAGGGGTTCCATTTGATTTATATTCATTATAACAGATTCACTGTCTCAAGGCAAAGGCTTCCTAAAATTATGTTCTATCAATATTCTCTCCATAGTTCCGGCTATCGCGCGGCGTTTTCCGGCACCGCCGCGCCAAACAGCGCCAGCCCGGCCAGACACAGCAACGCTCCCAACCCCATCGCCATCGGCAGGCTCGTCTGTGCGGCGGCGCCGAATGCCAGGTTGGCACCCGCGCCTACGCCCTCCATCAGCAACGCGTTCACGCTCAGAGCCGTCGCACGGTCCGCGGACGTAATCCACCGGTTTTGAAGTTCCATCTGCAGCGGCTGAAAGAGGCTGAAGCATACACGCATCACAAGCATTGCTGCTACGCTGAGCCACGCCAGCCGGGTAACGGCGAGCACGGCGCAGGCCAGCGCGCCGCACGCCAGCAGCCATCC
>JAQUXV010000135.1 GCA_028692205.1 Eubacteriales bacterium | reverse complement strand
CGAAGGGGTACAAGGAGGCCGGCGCTATCTCCGGCGGCGAACTGGTGCAGCAGGTAGGCGGCGGCGTATGCCAGGTCAGCACGACGCTGTTCAACGCGGTGGCCCGCTCCGACCTTGGCATTGTGGACCGCAGCCCGCACGCGTGGCCAAGCACCTATGTGGACATTGGCGAGGACGCGACGGTGGATTGGCCGAATCTGGATTTCAAATTCAAAAACACCAAAACTACACCGATTTTCATTATTATGTACTATAAAAACAAAAAATGCTCCGCCGAAATCTGGGGGATGACTCTCGGCGACGGTATAAGCATCGATCTGGATTCGAAGATCACGAAGACCATCAACCCGCCGTCCGAAGTGCTATACGTGCAAAACAGTTCGCTGCCGGTGGGCACCAGCGAGCAGACCGTGAAGGCGCGAACCGGCTATGTGGTGGACACGTATGCCGTATGGTACCAGAACGGCAAGGAAACAAAGCGGGACAAACTGTACACCTCCACGTACAAGGCCTACCAGCGTACGGTAGAGTATAATTGAACTGCCTAACGATCAAACGGCTATACAGGCAAGCGCAGAGAGAGCCGGATAAAAAACGCTGTGGCGGCAGACAGCCGATTCCGGGAAAACAACGGTATAAATTAAAGCGCTAGTGAAGGATTTTCAAACCTGATGCGCGGATGCACACAACTGAACGAAATCCGCGCAATGATGCCTGTGAATGCTTCCGTGGGCGGCGAACGAATCCGCTGGTATGGAGCAGGGTTTTCCTTCACAGCTTGTGTGACGGTTAAAGGAGACGGACGTATGAACCTGCTGGTAACCGGGGCCAACGGCTTTATAGGTAAAAATCTTTGCGAGACGCTGCGCTCGCGCGGAGATCGCCTGTTGCCCGTAGATGTGGATACAACGCAAGCCGAACTGGCAGCGATGGCCGCCGAGGCCGATTTTGTGTTTCATCTGGCGGGCGTGAACCGCCCTCAAAATGAACTTGAATTTCAAACCGGCAACGCGGATTTTACGGAAACACTTCTACGTCTGTTGGAACAGGGGGAAAAGCCGCCGGTGCTGATGAGCGGCTCAACCCAGGCGGCGCTGGATAACCCGTACGGACGCAGCAAACGGAATGCTGAAAAAGCCCTGCTGGCCTATGGAGTGCGTACCGGCGCAAAGGTGTACCCGTACCGGCTTACCAACGCTTTCGGGAAATGGAGCCGTCCCAATTACAACAGCGCTGTTGCGACCTTCTGCTACAATATTGCCCGTGGCCTGCCCATTACCGTAAGCGACCCCGCGCATGAAATGCGGCTGAATTACATCGACGATATCGTTGCGGAGTTTGTACGCGCGCTGGAAGGCTGCCCGATGGTCGGGGAGGATGGCTTTTGCCATGTGATGCCGGAACACGGCGCGACGCTTGGGGAGATCGTTGCGCTGATACGGACGTTTCATGAGAGCCGGGATACGCTGGCATTGCCGGATCAGCGGGATGCGTTTACGCGAAAGCTGTTCGCCACATACCAGAGTTTTCTGCCGCCGGAGGAGCTGGCCTACCGCCCGGTGACGCACGCGGATATGCGGGGGTCGTTTACGGAACTCCTTCATATGGACGGTTATGGGCAAATTAGCGTGAACGTGCAAAAACCCCATATTGTCAAGGGCGAGCACTGGCACCATACCAAGCACGAGAAATTTATCGTGGTCGCCGGGAGCGGGATTATTCGCCTCCGAAGCGTGCAGAATGAGGAAATTGTTCAATACGCTGTTGACGGCGCGACACCGACCGTGGTGGACATCCCGCCCGGGTACACCCACAACATTGAAAACCTGGGCGATACGGATATGGTGACCCTGATGTGGGCGAACGAGATTTTTGACCCGGAACACCCGGATACCTATCGCCTGCCGGTGCAGCCGGAGGAGGAATGACATGAAGAAGCTTAAACTGATGACGGTGCTGGGCACAAGGCCGGAGATTATCCGCCTTTCCGCGGTCATGCGGTGTGCGGACCGTTATTTTGAGCACATTATGGTGCACACCGGGCAGAATTACGCTCCGGAACTCAACGATGTGTTCTTTATCGATCTTCGGCTGCGAAAGCCCGACTATTATCTGGATGCCGTTGGCGCCGATCTGGGCGAAACGATGGGCGCAATTATCGCCAAGAGCTATCAGGTAATGCAAAAGGAGAAGCCCGACGCGCTGCTGATTCTGGGCGACACTAACAGCGCGCTGGCCGCCATTTCCGCCAAGCGGCTGAAAATTCCTATTTTCCACATGGAGGCGGGCAACCGCTGTTGGGATTGGAATGTGAGCGAGATGATCAACCGCAAGATCGTCGATCACATCAGCGACATCAACCTTCCGTATACCGAGCACAGCCGCCGCTATCTGCTGAGCGAGGGAATTGACGGCAAAACCATGTTCGTTACCGGATCACCCATGCGCGAGGTACTCTCCGGCGCGATGCCGGAAATCGAAAAATGCGATGTGCTGGACAGGCTGGGGCTTGAAAAAGGCAAGTATATCCTTGTTTCGGCACACCGTGAAGAGAACATTGATATTGAAGCCAATTTCCTCTCCCTGATGGACGCCATCAACCATATGGCGGAAGCCTATCAGGTGCCTGTGATTTACAGCACACACCCGCGCTCGATGAAATTTATCCAAATGCGGAACTTTGTGTTCCATCCGCTGGTAAAAAACATTAAGCCTCTGGGCTTTATGGACTACAACAAACTACAGATGAACAGCCTCGTCGTCCTCTCGGACAGCGGCACGCTGAGCGAGGAAAGCGCAATGCTCGGCTTCTGCGGCGTGCTGGTGCGCACATCCACCGAGCGGCCCGAGGTGTTGGACAAAGGCACTGTGGTGATCGGCGGCATTACGGCGGAGAGCATCCAGCAGGCGGCGGAACTGGCTATCACCATGCAGCGCAACGGCGAGCCGCGCGCTATGCCTGCAGATTACGAAGACGGAAATGTAAGCGTGAAGGTCGTAAAAATCATTCAGAGCTATACGCCGATCGTCAACGAAACCGTTTGGCTGAAAAACAGGTTTTCGACACCTCAAAACGACATTTAACCAGAAAAACTTATTCTTATAGCACGAAATGCGTGACAGTGGAAACGACCTCTTGTATAATGAGCACATGGGGAAAACCCGAATGATTTTGAGGAGGATTCATGGTTATGAAACGGAAAGGTTTATTTCGGCTTCTCAGCATCCTGATCGCGCTGTTGCTGCCGATTAGCGCCATGGCCCAGGGCTCGGCCATCGATATGCTGAAGCAGGCTAAAGAGGATGGCAAAGAAATCGTAAGCACCGTTACCTTCGAACCCGGCGCTCTGTTGAACGCCGACCAGATGGTTACCGACCTTTGCGCGGCTACGGCGATCCGGCTGCAAAAACTGACCGGCGGCTACGGCGCGCTGACCCTTGCCCTGAGCGGCGAAGATATGATTACCGCGCAGGTTCGCGTGGATGAGAACGGCCTGTATGTACAGAGCGAAGTGCTGGGTGAAACCCCGCTGTACTTCACGTGGGACGACATCGAAAACGGGATTGTTGAAGCCATGAAGAGCAGCGGCATGGACGAGGACATGATGACCGAGTTCAGCAAAGGTTTCTCGGAAGGCTTTAAAAATGCGCTTGCGTTTGGCGAAGCGGCCAAGGCAAAAGAAGACGGCACCATGACGGAAGACGAGATCAGCCAGAAAATCGTCGAGATGATGGGCTGGGACGAGAGCATCCTTACCTGGGCAAACGGGATTAAGGACAAGGCGGTCGTAACCAACGGATCTTTCACTATCGGCGACAGCGATACGGCCGATACGCAAACGGTAATTCAGATCACCGGCGACGATTTGGTTTCGCTGTTTGATACGCAGTTTATGAAAGATCAGCTCACTCAACAGCAAAAGGCGCAGGACAGCAGCCTGACCGATGAGGAAGTCGCCAAGAAAGTGGATGACGCCATTGCCGAGATGAAAGACGCAATGGGGAAATCCGATTTTACCATGCAAGTTACGCAGCTGACCAATGGTGAAGACGAGTTTGTCGCCATGCAGTACAACATGGTTGGCAACTTCAGCGAAACCGAAGTGAAATCCGATATCGAAGATGCGGTGGAAACCGATGCCGCCGCTCAAACCGACGACGCGAAGGATACGCTTCAGAAAATGGAAATGTCCATGCAGGTCATTTCTAAAACGCTGGATAACGGCAAGCAGTACACCGCAGTGATAAGCACAAGCCAGAACGACGCGCTTGTGTTCGACCTGAACGCGAGCCTCACCAAAGGCGACACGGCCTGCACCGGCACCTTCAACCTGACGGATAAGGACCAGAAGCCGCTGATGACGCTGAACCTGACCAGCGACTATACGGATGCCAGCCATGTGACGGGGCAGCTTTCGGGTGCGGCCTATGACGGCGACGATGAATTCGCCTTCCTGGTAACGCTGGATCAGACCACCGGAGACAATGCCATTGATACGGCGATTAGTTTTGCGGGCAGCGACGACTTGGCTGCGCTGACGGCCGATCCGACATCCGCAATGGCGGGGACGCTGAAGGTGAACACCGTCGTACAAGACGACAGCGGGTTCTTTACCGCGCTGGCTGCGGCTACGCCGGATTCGTCCGTGGAACTGATGAAGCTTAGCGATGCGGATATGGCCACCTTTACTTCGACGCTGGAAACCAACTTCATGTCGGTGGTCTACAAAATGTTTGCCAACCTGCCGGATAGCGTTGCCCAGGCACTGACGACGGAGATGGGCAACTAATTCCTTACTGGCTTAAAATGAAACCAGAAAAACCGCCCCGGCTTACCGGGGCGGTTCTTTTGTGGTGTCAATGGATTATCGCAGCAGGGGCATCTGCTATATGTACGAACAAATTATGGGGATGAAAATCGCCGTCGCTCCGTTAAACGAGTTTATTTCGCTTGACACAGACTATAAAACGATTACAATAAAGAACAGAGAGAACAAAAAGGAGGGTCTTCCATGCCCAACAATATTCCCACAATTAAACTCGGCGTGGTTGCCGTAAGCCGCGACTGTTTCCCCATCAAGCTATCCCGCGCGCGCCGCGCCGCGCTGGTTGAGGCGTATTCGAAAAAGTACGGTCAAATCGTAGAGGTTGAGACGATCATCGAAAATGAGCTGAACGTTGAACCCGCGCTTGCGGAGCTGCACGACGCCAGGGTAAACGCCCTGCTCGTATATCTGGGCAACTTCGGCCCCGAAGGCCCTGAGACGCTTCTGGCGCAGAAGTTTGACGGCCCGGTAATGTTTGCCGCCGCAGCCGAGGAAACCCGCGAAACGGTCAAGAGCGACCGCGGAGACGCCTATTGCGGCATGCTCAACGCCAGCTATAATATTGGGCTGCGTGGGCTGAAAGTGTATATCCCCGAATATCCGGTAGGCACCGCTTCGGAAATTGCCGATATGCTTAATGATTTCTGCGCGGTTGCGCGTATCGTAATCGGCGTGCGCAACCTGAAAGTGATTACCTTTGGGCCCCGCCCGTTCGATTTTCTGGCCTGCAACGCGCCCATCAAACCGCTGTATGACCTCGGTGTGGTGAACGTGCAGGAAAACAGCGAGCTGGATCTGTTTGCGGCTTTCAAAGCGCATGCGGAAGACAAGCGTATCCCGGAAATTATGAAAGATATGGAGCGGGAACTGGGCGAGGGCAACAAAATGCCCGGCATCCTGCCCAAGCTTGCGCAGTACGAGGCCACGCTGCTGGACTGGGTGGAGCAAAACCTCGGCACCGCCAAATACGCGTTCATGGCAAATAAATGCTGGCCCGCGTTCCAGACCGAGTTCGGTTTCGTACCCTGCTATGTCAACAGTCGGTTTGCCAGCCGCCTGATGCCCATCAGCTGCGAAGTGGATATCTACGGCGGCCTGAGCGAATACATGATTGCCTGCGCGCTTGCGGATGCCCCGACGATTCTGGACATTAACAACACCGTGCCGGAGGACCTTTACAACGACGCCATCAAGGGCAAGTATCCCTACAAGCTCAACGATACGTTCATGGGCTTCCATTGCGGCAATACCGCCATGTGCCACCTGACGCACGGCGAGATGAAGTATCAGCTGATTATGAAGCGCTCGCTGGAGCCGGATACCGAGCCCAACATTACGCGCGGCACGCTGGAGGGCGACCTGAAACCCGGCGATATTACCTTCTTCCGTCTGCAGGGCGCTGCAGACGCGACGCTGCACAGCTATATTGCGCAGGGCGAAATCCTGCCCGTGCCTACCGGTTCTTTCGGCGGCATCGGCGTGTTCGCGATTCCTGAAATGGGGCGCTTCTACCGCCATGTGCTGGTGGAAAAGAACTATCCGCACCACGGCGCCGTCGCCTTCGGCAAAGTCGGAAAAGTGCTGTTTGAGGCCTTGAAATTGCTCGGTGTAACGGATATCGATTACAACCGTCCCGCCGGAGTGCTATACCCTAAAGAGAATCCCTTCGCGTAAACTTACATAAGCAGCCCAACGGTTAATAACGGATCGGGAGAGACGTCTGCTTTAGACGGCTCTCCTGCATTCGTTGATCCACCTCTCGCAATTCGGCAACCCTTTCATGGGTAAAATAGGGCCGGTTAACCTTTTTTATGAAAACGAGAAGAACATTCCGGCAGAAAACAAGAATAAAATGGGCGAGAAGTCCCTTCTATTCCCTTTGATACCCCGAACAGGGCGAACACGGAAAACTCGGACTTTGGAATGCTCGATCCCTTGTTAAACGGCTCATTCGCTTTATCGACTGCGTCCGCTTAGGGGAACCGGGTATAGCAATGTATTTTCTCTATCAGACGTATGCTGTTTTCGCATTTATGCCCTTGAAAACCGGCGGGTGTGCTTGGATTTTTTAATAGAAAAAGCCCTCCCGATAATTGAGGAGGGCTTAAGTAGAAACCGGGTTCCAGTGAAAATCAATCGCCCATGCTGATGCCGATATTGCGGGCGGTCTTGATCATAATGTCGTCGTTGGGCACAGGCTTTGCAACGCCGGCGACCTCGCTGAGCTTATTGTG
>JAQUXV010000134.1:3728-7108 GCA_028692205.1 Eubacteriales bacterium | reverse complement strand
CGTTTTCGATCGGCGTGGCGCCGGAGTCCATAGCATAGGCGACGGAGCGGCTGTTCGTACTGAAATAGTAGGAATTGTCCGCTTCGGTTACGGAGATCACGTCTCCGGCCTCGCGGCCCAGTGCGCCGGCGATCAGCCCGGCTTTGCGCACCGCGTTCTTAGTGGCGGCCTGAAGCGCCTGCTCGTAGGCTTCGTCCTGATGGGTGCTTGCCAGATCAACCCCATAGGTCTGGTTTGCGCCCGCGGCAACGGCCGCGTCCAGCAGGGCCGACAGCTGATCCAAATTCCGCACCGTGACCGTGACGACGTTTGTGACGACATAACCCGTCAGGGTCTCCTGCCCGTTGTCCGAATAGCTGTAATTGGGGCTGACGTTGTAGGTTTGGGTTTGCAGATCCTGCGCGTCTACGCCCATTGCCTTCAGGGCGGCGAGCACAGCCTGCATAGCGGTAGAATTCGACTCCAAAGCGGCTGATACCTGCGTATCGTCCGTGCGAACGCCCGCGGTGAAGGTGGCCATATCCGGCGCTATGGTTACGGTGGCGGTGCCGGTGGCGGATACCGTCTGCGCGGCGCTTTCGGCTAGCGCGGGAACGGCGGTGAGGCAAAGGGAAATGGAAAGCAGAAGAACAAGGAATTTTTTCATGGGTAACAATCTCCTTACATGTTCGGCGGGTGGGGAAGCCCCTTTGGTGCCCGCCGTGGTTTAGCCCTGATGGTGTGAACGGATCAATCCGGCGAGCGCCGGGATATCCGCCGTAGGGTTGCGTTGCCATAGAGGGTGGAAAGGCCGCGGCGGCCGCGCCGTTGTTACGGTTTAACATCCCGTAGCAACGGCGCTGTGTCGCGGCAAGATACCTTTGCGCTATGCATCGGTAAGCCGGGGGGTTATTCCTGCGGAGGCAGGTCGTCGCTGCCGGTCGTTTTGGGGTTGCGGCGGCGGGCGCGAACGATCAGCCACACGACCACGATCACCACAGCCAGCGGCACAAGCACCGGCAGAAGGATAGCGATGAACACCAGCATGTTCTGGAAGAACTGCCCGATCCCCTGAATGGAGGCCTGGAACCCGCTTTCCAGCCGCTGCCACAGCGTAAGCTCCGTGGCTTCCGCCGTCTCGCGGTCACTCTGTTCCCGGATGGTTACGGAAACGGAGCTGTTGTCCACATTGCGGTCGATGGTGCGCAGCGAGCTTTGCAGCCGGTCGATCTGGTACTGGGTATCGGCGATTTCACTTTCGATTTCCAAAAGGTCGCTTACGTCGTCGGCCTTTTTCAGCAGTTCGCGCAGACGGGTCATCTTATCCTGCTGCGTGTTCAGGCGCATTTCCGTATCGTTGTACTGGGTGGTCATGTCCGTGGCGGTTTCGTTGCGGCTTGTAATCCGCCCGATGCCTTCCAGACCGTTGAGGAAGGCATCCAGCTTGTCGCTGGGGATGCGCAGGCTGTAGTAAGCCACGCGGTCCTTGCGCTCGGATGCCTCGCCGCTCAGGGATACGCTGGCGACGTAGCCGCCCATGGCCTTGGTGAGGTCGGTGAGGGCCTGCACGTCCGCGTCGAAATCGGTGCTTGCAAGCACCAGATCGGCGGTGCGAACAATTTTTACGCCGCTTTCCGTGGCACCCGTGTCGTCCGCAGCTATCGTGTTAGCCGAACCGGCGTCGCTGCCGCTGGCGGCGGAGTACGCGACGGCCTTCTCGCTGGCGGCGGGCACGGCGCCCATTTCGGCGCTGTCGTAGTTGCTGTAACCGGCGTAATCCGCTTCCCGGGTCGAGGCGGTGGTGTAGAGGTTATCTTCCACCACGGTTGGGATCAGGTTGCCCGCCGTGATCGCGCCGATCACCAATACCAGCGCGGCCGCTACGGGTATGGCAACCCGCCAGAAAGTGCTCCTTTTTTGTTTGGTACGCATTTTTTGCTGCTCCTCTCGTTTGACGGCGGCGCGCCATGAGGCGCGACAGCCTTCGGGAATGTCCGAACAGTACAGGTCGGTCAGCGCGCGGTCCAGCGCATCGTTATGCTTTTCCATGTGCCGACCTCCTTTCATCATGTTAGACGAGCGGCTTTGCCATTGGTTCCGTCAATGGGAAAATATGGGTTACTCCGTTTCCGGCAGCAGGGCGCGCAGCTTTTCCTTTGCGCGGCTCAGGCGGCTTCGCACCGTGCCGGTGTTCAGCCCCGTCGCCCCGGCGAGTTCCTCGTAGCTGAGGCCGTCGCCGTAACGCAGCGAGAGCAGGGTCTGCAGTTCTTCGGGCAAGCGGGATACGGCTTCCAGCAGGCGGTCGCGCTCGCTCTGGGCGATATATTCGCCGTCGGGCGTCGGCGCGGGGTCGGCGGGGTCGTAGCCGTTTTCGGCAAGCGATTCCAATGACAGGCGATCCCTGCGGGGGCGTTTGAGCCAGTCCAGGCAGACGTTGTGGGCAATGCGGTACAGCCATGTGGCGATCCCGCTTTGAGCCCGGAAGCGCGGCAGTGCGCGGTAGGCGCGCAGCATCGTGTCCTGCGTCGCGTCCTGCGCGTCGGCGGGATTTTGAAGCATCTGCAGGCAATGCCGGTAGACCATGGCTTCGTAGGGCGCGCACAGCTCGGTAAACGCGTCCGCGTCTCCGCGTTGCGCCCTGCGGATCAGGCTTCCGTTCACATGCGCGCCTCCCTTCCCGATTAGCGTGACCTTCCATTGCATTAGACGAGCGATTCACCGGTTTTGTTCCGGCATTCCGTTCAAAAAGAAAACGACGGCTTGCTTGACAACGGTCCCGCAGGGGTGCTATATATGGATAGCCGCATTTTACGGTTAAGAGAAACGAAAAGGGGCCCTGGCTTTGTATTATATCGATTCACATGCCCATATCTACCCAGACGCAATCGCGTCCAAGGCGGCCGGTTCCATTGGCGAATTTTACGAGATGGATATCGAGGCGGACGGAACGCTGACCACGCTGCTGGAGCGGGGAAAGAAAGCGGGCATCGTGAAGCATCTGGTACACAGCGTGGGCATTACGCCGGCGCGCGTGGCGCATATTAACGATTATCTGATTGAAACGGTCGCCCGGTACCCCGACCGGCTGGTGGGCTTCGGCACCATGCACCCCGATTTTGCCGACGTGCGCGCGGAGCTGAAGCGCATTCGGGCCGGTGGGCTGCGCGGAGTGAAGTTGCACCCGGATTTTCAGCACTTTTGCCTGGACGACGAAAAAGCAGTTGAGATGTTCCGCATTCTTGCGGAGATGGGCATGCCCGCGCTGGTGCATACAGGGGATACGCGTTTCCCGTACAGCGAACCGGCCCGCATGGCCCGGGCCCTGAAAGCCGTGCCCGGGCTGAAAGTGATCTGCGCGCATCTGGGCGGTTGGTCGGTCTGGGACGAGGCGTGGAAGCAGC
>JAQUXV010000134.1:0-3628 GCA_028692205.1 Eubacteriales bacterium | reverse complement strand
GGGGATACGCGTTTCCCGTACAGCGAACCGGCCCGCATGGCCCGGGCCCTGAAAGCCGTGCCCGGGCTGAAAGTGATCTGCGCGCATCTGGGCGGTTGGTCGGTCTGGGACGAGGCGTGGAAGCAGCTTGCGGATTTTGAAAACGTCTGGGTGGATACGTCCTCCAGCCTTTACGCGTTGAAACCGGAGGAAGCCGCGGCGATCATCCGCCATTATGACGGGCGGCACGTGCTTTTCGGCACCGACTACCCCATGTGGGATCCGGTGGAAGAACGGGATCGCTTCGACGCGCTGCCGCTGACGGAAGAAGAGCGGGAGAATATCGCGCACCGGAACTTCGAGGCGTTCATCGCCGGGCTGGATGAAAGCGGAAAATAAAATTACAGATTAAGGATTGAGTGCATTGTCGGAAAAAGATACGATTTCCATGGTTGGCGAGCCGGTAACGAAACAAACGCTGCTCGCCGGCCTGTATAAGCTTGGTATTCGACCGGGAGACACATTGATTGTGCATTCCGCCATGAGCAAACTTGGCTGGGTTTGCGGCCGGGAAGTCACCGTGGTGCAGGCGCTTGTGGAGGCTGTGGGCCGCACGGGAACCGTGGTGATGCCCGCGCACAGCGGAGACAACAGCGAGCCTTCGGACTGGAGCAATCCGCCCGTGCCGGAAAGCTGGTTTGCCCCCATCCGGGAAACCATGCCCGCCTACGACCGCCGGGTGACCCCGACGCGCGCGATGGGACGCATTGCGGAGTGTTTCCGCGCATGGCCGGGCACGCGCCGTTCGGCGCACCCGCATGTGAGCTGGTGCGCGCACGGGCCGGGCGCGGCCCTGCTGCTGAGGGGCCATACGTTTGACAAACCCTGCTTCGGCCCGGCTTCGCCGCTGGGGCGGCTGTACCGGCGTAACGCAAAAATATTGCTGATCGGCGTCGGGTACGACAACTGCACCTCGCTGCATATGGCGGAGACGCTGTACCCGGAAACCCCGAAGATGAAGATCGGCGCGGCAGTGCGCGTGCACGGCAAACGCCGCTGGGAGACGTGGGAGGAGATCGAATTCGACAGCGACCGCTTCCCCGAAATCGGCAGGGATTACGAGCGGGACGGCGGCAAGACGGTAACCGGCAAGCTCGGCGCGGCGGATTGCAAACTGCTTCGCATCAAGCCGCTGGTGGATTACGGCGTCAAGTGGCTGGCCGAACACCCGGTTCAGCCGGAATAAAAGAATCGTAAACGGAAACCGCCGAACGCGCCGTGTAACGCCGGGGGAACCCCGTTGAGACGATAGTTAAAAGGCCTGAATAGACCGGACAGCCCCGGCAGGGACGGAGCGTACGCAATCGTACGCAGCCGCCCCGCCGGGGCTGCTTCAGTTGGTCTGCGTCGGCTGCTCCCCGCCGTCCTTCGGCGTTTTCACAACCTGCGTTTTCAGCTTCTCCAGCAACTCCTGCTGCCGGGTTTTCATGCGTTCCACCAGCGGAACCGGCGATACGGGGGATTCTGCCGCGCGCTGCACTACGGCGTACAGCAGCATGCGAACAGCCTCGCCCGCGCCGGAGGCGTACAGCTCGTGCATAATCCGGCGCATATCCGCGCGCCTTTCCGGCTCCAGCCTGCGCACGGCCCCAAGCATCTTGAGCGAGCTGCCCGTAAAATCCTGCACGAGGGGGTCCAGGTTTTCCGAGTCGATGGCCGAGATGATGCGGAACACCGTTTCCGTAAGCATCCGACGGTCGTCCAGCGTAAGGCCGTCAATCCATTTGCGCAGCGCTTCGTCGGTGATGCGCGTGCTTAAATCCAATCCGTGCAGGGTTTCAAACTCGCCGTTTTTCACCTGCCAGCTCAGCGCGTCGTGCTGCAGAAGGCCGATGGTCGAGCTTTTCACCACGGTATACACCGGATGGTAGCAAAGTAGCATGCCGACAACGGAGCTTTGCGGGATGTAGCTTTCCACGCGCTCTTTCACACGCGCGTAGCCTTCGCCGCCGAGGGTTGCCTCGTCCACGCCCGGGCCGTCGAAACTGTAGGCGCTCAGGATGCGCGCTTGCACCTCCGGCGCGGCGTGTGCGGCTGCGTACAGCGACAAATGCCCGCCCTTGCTGTGGCCGCCCAGCAGCAGCGAGCCGGAGAAAGCCGCCGCCGCCCGCTCCACATACCGCACGGCCTCGGCCTGAGCGGGTACGGGCTCAAAGGACATGTTTAGGTCCTCTTTCCAGCCCGTAACGGTCAGGTCGGTGCCGCGAAAGGCGATGAAGCGATCCCCGTTCGGCAGCACAAAGGTACAGGCGCAAAACTGCGTCTCCTTTTCGGGGTCGAAAACACTGTAATAATCAAGGATCGGCAAACCGGCAAACCGTGCGGTTTCGCCGCAGAACTTGGAAAATTCACAGCGTTTGCGCTGAAAAAAATCCGCAAAACGGTCGTCGGGATACTCGCGTATTAAAAACTCGCTGAGATCCGCGACGGTTACGGGCCCGTCGCTGGGGAAAAGGCCTTCCATGGGCATATACACGATTTGGGTTAACGCGAGGCTGTCGGTTGCGCCGAATGGGCGTTCCGAAAACGAAAGATGCCCCATTTCGCGTATATAAGCCAGCAGATTCGCCATAAACGACTCCTTTTCCGGGCACACTCGCCGCGAGCGTGCCGGGTGACCGATTGTTAACCGCACAAAATCCAGTAAACCCGCAGACACGGGGGTCACCTTCAGTATAAGGCAAAAAGCGGGTTTAATCAACGGCCTGTACCCTGTCGGCGAGTGATTCGCGCATCTTGCGAAGGCGGGAAAAAGAGGTACAAATTGCCTCGATCAGGGGCGTGGGCGAAACCTGCGGACATTCCAGTCCGGAACTTCCGCGACGGTGCCAAAGACGCGCAAACGCCCGGCTGCACCGCGGTTTAGCCTGTGCGGAACAGACGGCGGCGTTCTCAGGCGTGAACCTGCACATGGCTGCCGCCCGTGCGCGCCTTGGTAACCACGATCTGGCGGTCGATACGGTCCTTCAGCTGCTGCACGTGGGAGATTACGCCCACCAGACGGCTACCCTCGCTGAGCGAGGCAAGCACGTCGATAGCCGCTGAAAGCGATTCCTCGTCCAGCGTGCCGAACCCCTCGTCGATAAACAGCGTATCCAGCCGAACCCCGCCCGCCGAGGCCTGCACCTCGTCGCTCAACCCCAGCGCCAGCGCCAGCGAAGCCTTGAACTGCTCGCCGCCCGAAAGCGAACGCACGTCGCGCTCACTGCCGTTGTAATGGTCGGTCACGTTCAGCTCCAGCCCGCTTTTCTGGCGCAGGTCGTCCGGCGAGGAGCGCCGCACCAGTTCGTACTGGCCGCTGCTCATGCGCATCAGCCGGGTGTTGGCGCGCGCCAGAATCCGGTCTAGGTACGTAGTTTGCACATACGTTTCCAGCGGAATTTTTTCTTTGCCGTTCAGGTTGCCGTTCACGGTCTGGGCAAGCGTTGCAAGCCATGCGCGCCGGGACAGCTTTTTTTCGGCTTCGGCGGCGTGGGCTTTCAGCTTATGCAAAATGCCTGCGTTACCGTTTCGGCGCTCGCGCACGGTTTGGGCGCGACCCAGCAGAGCTTCGCGGGCAAGGCGGCGGGCTTCTTTCTCCTCCCGGAGC